>DQYP01000195.1 GCA_011043375.1 Thermotogaceae bacterium
AAAATTGTTCAATTCCTTTTTCAGCGATTTAATCATTGCCGAGGTTTCCAACTCTTCATTCTTCAACATTTTCAATTTTTCAATCTCTTCTTCCAATGTTTTTTTTCTGTTCTCCTTCAGTTTTATATCAACATCCATCTTTGATATAACATCCAAGAAATTGGTTTCATCCATGGAAAGTAATTTTTCACATTTTATATTCAGGATTGGGCAGATTCCCTGTTTTAAACTCTCAAGCTCTTCGAGTAAACTCTCCTTTCTCACTCTTAGCTTCCTGATTGAATTATCAAGCCCTTCCAGAATCGTCTCATTTTTTTCCAATAATTTGATTTTCGCTTCAATTACTTCAAGCTGTTTGAGTGACTCTTTCAGTTCATCTTTCTTTTTGGACAATTCTTCAATGTGTTCCATTAATGAATGGTACTTGTGCTCAAGCTCACTCTTTTCGTTTTTCTTATACTCTATACTTTTCTTTTGTTGTTTCAATTCGAATAAGGTTTCCCTAATCTTTTTCTCTTCTCTCTCATATCTTTTGATCTCTGTTTTACTTTTGTCAATTGATATTTTTGTTTCTTCAATTTTGCGTGTTTTTTCATCTATGCTTTTCTTTAGGTTCAGGATTTGATTGTTATTTATTTCCAAATCCTTTTGAAGTCTTTCCGTTTCGAGTTCAAATTTTTTAGTCTCATCATACAGTCTTCTGAGTTTTGATATTTCCTCAACTAATTTTTCAATCTTCTTTGAAAGTTCGTTATACTCTCTGAACTCCTTCTCTCGATTTTCGAGTTCCTTCTTTATCATTTGTACTCTTGAAAGCTCATTTTTATAGATATTTAGATCACTTTTGTATCTATCAATATGATTTTTTAAGTACTCGGGTCGCTTTTTAGAGTTTTCAATATTCTGTAATCTTTTTTCTATAGATTTTTTTTTGGCTTTTTTATGCTCTATCGTTTCCTCTAATTTTTGCTTTTGTTCTTCGAAAATTGATATCTCTTTCATGATCTTTGACAATTCTTCCTCCAGATCCTTAGGAAAATGCTCTTCAATGATACTCTTGTAGTTATACGCCTCTTTATCGAGTTCACGCATTTTAATCTCATATTCCTTCGATATCTCTCGCAAACTTTCGAAAATTTTACTGTAGATATCTATTTCAAAAATTTCATCGAATATCCGTTTTCTGTCTAAAGGTCTACTTTTGAAAGCTGTTGTCAAATCGTTTTGATAGCCACATATTATGTTTGTGAAAATATTTTTTGGATCGGAAGAATCGATGCCGCAAATTTCTGATATCCTCGCTAATATTTCGCCTCTATGGGTTATTTTGTTTCTTTCATCGCTTGAAAGGTACAACTCATAGCATTTCGTTGATGAACCGTCAAAGCACCTGAAAACGGTATAACTCATCCCATCATTTCCTTCAAATACTATCTTTATTTCGGCACTTTTTTCATTCATTCTAATGTAATCCTGAAAATTTAGGTTTTTCACGTCAAACATCGCCAATCCTATAGCTTCAAAGATCGAACTTTTTCCTGCGCCATTTGGCCCAAGAATCAAGTTTATTCCTTCGGTAAAACTGAATTCACTGTTCACATGATTTTTAAAGTTTTTAAGTGTGATCTTTTTGATCCTCACATTCTATTCCCCCCGAATTTTTCAAAAGAGTGGTTAAGAATTCATCCACCATTGCAAAGATATCGGAACGTGGTCCTGATTCTCTCAATATTTTTTTCAACGCATTTGTGAGTCTAACAGTTTCATCAGCTTTCGATGAAAATTCATTTTTCCATTTCTCTGCAATTATTGATTTCTCTAAAAGCTCTATCTTATTACTATTGATATTCGAAATATCAAGAACACTCTTACTCTCATAATCGAGCCTAACGATTACTTTTAAAGCGCCGGTTTCTTTCTGAACGAGCTTTTCTATATCATCCGCATTTACATATCCATCGAACTCGGTGACTTGAAAATTCAGAATTGCTATATCGTTCTCAGAGATTTTGTCAGTATCTATCAATCTTCTTACATTTTCGGAGATCTCAGTATTGCTTTTACACTGAAATTCGAAACGTAGCACCCTTCGTTTTTTAGAAGGAATGAAACGTGCTAAACCAATCTCTGTATCATAGATTATGATTCCTTTTTGATCTCTTTCATATAGATCCCAATACTCAGGAGAACCGGGGATAAAAAAGAAAGGATTTTCGGAGGGATAAGCGCTATAGGAATGAAAATGTCCCCCAGCGATATAGATGAACTTCCTGCCAAGTTTATCTATGACTTCTTTATCTACCGTACCTGGTAAATATTCACTAGAACTAATTGCTGTATGAACCATGAGAATGTTGTTGTTTGTCTCAATTCTCTCCATGAAATCATTTAGTATCTTATCTGTTAGAACTCCGAGATAGGGAAACCCATAAAAATTGAAACCTTTAAAGGGAATATGATCCACTTTCGTATCTTCGGAACTATTCAAAAGTTTCAGATATCCCATTTTCTCCAAGAAAGCGATCCATGATTGTCCTGAGAAAGATCTATCATGATTCCCTTCGATGGCGAAAACTGTGATTTTATTATCTTTGGCGATTTTAAGTATTTCCATGGTTTTATCAAGTACTTCTGGAGAAATGGTATTTTTGTCGAATATATCACCTGAGATCAGTATCAAATCTACTCTTTCCTCAACGGCCTTCTCAACTACCCATTTTGCGCTTTGAAAATAATCATTGAATCTGGTATCCGAAAAACTTCCTATTCCTCCCACTGGTCTTCTTCCAAGATGCCAGTCTGATGTGTGGAGAAATTTCATCTACATTCCCCCAATTTTTGAAGCTGCTTTTCATTATAGCAAAGGTTGTTAAAGCTTTAAAGCGTTTTTGTGGTAAAATAAAAGTACTTCTGTTTGTAAATTTTGTCACTGATGTTTGAAGACACACCCCTCCAGACGAAGTTGAGAGTTCTTCCACGTATCTGAAAGGTTTGAATTGGAGGTGACATAATGAAGATCTGCGTTATAGGTGCTGGCAATGGTGGACAAGCTCTCGCAGGTTATTTGGCTGTGAAAGGTTTTGATGTTTCGCTTTACAATAGAAGTTACTGGAGAGTAGCTCCTATCATTAAAAGTAAAACTATAAGACTGGAAGGAGAAATCAATAAGGTAGTCAAACTCTCACTTGTGACAACTGATCTTGAAGAAGCAATAAAGGGAAGAGAACTCATAATGGTTGTGGTCCCAGCTTCTGCTCATAGAGAAGTGGCAAAAAAAATAGCACCCTATCTTGAAAATGGACAGATAATAATCTTGAATCCAGGTAGAACATACGGAGCCCTCGAGTTCGATTTAATACTGAAGCGTGAGGGAATAAAAAAAGATATCATCGTTGCTGAAGCTCAAACTTTTGTCTTTGCTTCTCGAACATCCAATCCTGGTGTTGTTAAAATATTCAGAATAAAGAATGCAGTTCCTGTCTCTGCTTTGCCAGCATCCAAGAACGATGTGCTTAAAAGTATTGTTGATGAGGTTATGCCCGAATTTATAGTTGATCGAACCGTTCTGTACACGAGTTTCAATAATATCGGTGCTGTTTTTCATCCTGCCACTCTGATTCTCAATGCAGCAAGAATAGAGGCTACGTTTGGAAAATTTGAATTTTACTTAGAAGGAATCACCCAATCTGTTGCACGAGTTTTAGAGCAAATAGATCGTGAAAGATGTGAAATTGCGAAATTCCTCGATGTTGAACCTATAACTGCTGTTCAGTGGCTCAATTATGCTTACGATGTTTATGGCACCAATCTTTACGATGCTATTCACAATAACCAAGGTTATCAGGGAATAATGGCTCCTCCAAGTTTGCAGAACAGGTATATATTCGAAGACGTTCCAATGAGTCTTGTTCCAATATCCTCCACCGGAAAGCACTTTGGAATTCCCACTCCGACGATAGATTCCATAATTCAGCTTGCATCGGTGATGATGGGACGTGATTTCTTCAATGAAGGTAGAACACTCGAAAGATTGGGATTAAAAAATATCAGTGTCGATGGACTTAGAAGATTGGTTGAGGAAGGCGGTGGAATGATTTGAAGAATAGATTGAAAATACTTGGAGCTGCGATTGGAAGTTGTGTGCATGTTGCCGGATTGCTGAACTTTCTTGAAATTGCGGCTAAAGAGGGATATTCTGTGGAAAGTCTGGGTGGAGCCGTTCCGATTCAAAAGGTTGTCGATGCTATCATAGAAGTCGATCCAGACATTGTTGCATTGAGTTATCGCCTGGATTCCAAGGCGTTGGAAAAATTGTTGAGTGATTTTGAAAAGTTGTTGGAAGAAAAAAGACTCTTGAACAAACGCTATATTTTTGGTGGAACTGTTGAAACAGCTGAAGTCGCCAAAAGATTTGGATTCATAGAAAAGGTGTTCGATGGAACCGAAGAAATAGAGGATGTTGTGCTCTTCTTGAGAAGTGAAAAACGTTCAAAAAAGGAAAACGAGGCTGCTCAATGGCCTCAAACGTTGTATGAGAGAATAGAGTATAAAAAACCTTATCCTCTTATAAGGCATCATATAGGATTATCCACCTTGAAGGAAACTGTGGAACATGTGAAAATACTCGCAGAATCGGGACTCTTGGATATTATATCGATAGCACCTGACCAAAATTGCCAACAGTACTTTTTTGAACCAGACAAAATGGATCCTAAACAGGATGGAGCGGGTGGAGTCCCAATAAGGAGCAAGAAGGATTTTGAAATGATATATGAAGCTTCAAGAAGAGGCAATTATCCTCTTTTAAGATGTTACTCGGGAACGAGAAATTTATTAGAATTTTCAAAGATGTTAAAGGAGACGATAATCAATGCTTGTGCAGCAATACCTTTGTTCTGGTATTCAGATCTTGACAGGCGCTCAGACAGACCGCTTTTGGATGCGTTGAAGGAAAATCAAAAAGCAATAAAGTGGAACGCTGAAAATAACGTTCCGGTAGAAATAAACGATGCTCATCAATGGGCACTCAGATACGCTCATGATGCACTCGAAGTAGCCATAAGTTATATAGCCGCGTATAATGCAAAGCATTTGAAAGTAAAGGATTACGTAATGCAGTATATGTTGAGCACTCCACCGAAAATATCTCCCGCCATGGATATTGCAAAAGCCTTGGCGAAGTTGGAAATGGTGAAACCACTTGAAGATGAGAATTTTAGAATAATAAGGATGATAAGAACGGGATTGCTATCTTTTCCTGCAGATCCAAATGCAGCTATGGGGCAATTGGCGAGTACCATGTTTTATGGCGCTTATTTGAAACCTCACATAGTTCATGTCGTTGCGTATTGTGAAGCAATTCAACGAGCGACAAGTAAAGAAATAATAGAAAGTGTCAAAATGGTGAGGAGAGCTTTGAATATTGCTCGCGAAGGATTACCAGATTTTTCAAGTGATAAGAAAGTGAAAGAGCGTAAAGAAAAATTGATGGAAGAAGCTAATTTGATACTCGAAGCGATAAGAAAAATAGGTAACGGTAAAGATGAATCGTTTGTTGAAAGCGATATATTGTATGCAGCGGTCAAGCTTGGAATACTCGATGCACCAGGCTTGAAAGGATTTTCAGTTGCAAATGGGAGAATAAGAACAGCTGTAGTCGATGGAGCGAATGTCGTTGTGGATGAAAATGGTAATGTCGTTTCTGAGAGGGAACGTCTGAAAAGCTTGGGAATAAAAATATAATTGGAGGATCGATTGAGTATGGACGATTTGAAGATAAAAATTGCTCCTTCGATATTATCGGCGGATTTTTCTAATCTTTCAAGGGATATAAAGGCAATTGAAAAAGAAGCGGATTTGATACACATTGATGTTATGGATGGACATTTCGTCCCGAATATCAGTTTTGGATTTCCTATAATGAAAGCGCTCAAAAAGATAACGAAGCTTCCTTTGTACGTTCATTTGATGATAAGTAACCCAGAGTTGTATCTCGAGAGATTCATAGATGCTGGGGCAGATATTCTCTCATTCCACTATGAGGCAACTCAGCATGTGGACATGTTGGTAACCAGAATAAAGGATAAAAACGTAAAGGCGTTTTTAGCTATAAATCCTCACACTCCTGTGGAACTTTTGAGGATATTTCTTTCCAAGTTAGATGGTGTTTTAATAATGACCGTTAACCCCGGATTTGGTGGTCAGAAATTCATAGATTATTGCATGGAGAAAATAAAAATTCTTAGAAGTATGGCAGATGAACTCAAACCTGATCTCGAAATAGCAGTTGACGGAGGAATAAATATGAATAACGTTGAAGATGTCGTTAAAGCTGGCGCCAACGTTATAATAATGGGAACGGAAATATTCGGCTCATCGAATCCTAACGATGCAATATTGAAAATCAGAGAAAGGATTAAAGGAGTATGAGGATAAGGACAAAGGTTCTTTATTACGAAAGGGAGAAGGAACCTTTAAATGAATATACTACGGTAATAATAGATATTCTGAGAGCGAGCAGTTCAATAACGACCATACTTTCAAATGGAGCATCGTGGGTAAAACCGGTGGAAAATTCAAATGAAGCATTGAGAATAAAAGAGAAAATCCCAGATGTACTCCTTGCTGGTGAAATCAATGCATTGAGGATCAAAGGTTTCGATTTCGGCAACTCACCTACTGAATTTTTGAACAAAGATCTGAGTAACAAGAAAGTCGTTTTGACAACCACTAACGGTACAAAGGCGGTTTTGACACATAGTAACAATTCCGAGGTTTTGATTGGATGTTTTCTGAATATAAACACACTCGTTGATTACTTGAAAAACAAAGAGCATATCCTTTTGGTGTGTTCGGGAAGTCACGGAGAATTCTCTTTGGAAGATTTTCTGTTTTGTGGAAGATTGATAGAGAAATTGATGATTAACAACAGTATCTATGTGTTGGATGATGCATCAAAACTGGCGTTGAGAATGGTAAATGAACTTGGAAATGATCTTTGGAATTTCATCAAAGGAAGTATGCATGCAAACACATTGATCTCAAAAAATTTTAAAAGAGATGTTGAATTTTGTTTCAGGGAAAATGTCTTTGAGATAGTCCCATTCTTAGATGAAGAAGGATTCAAAGTTAAAACGTGACTTCAAAAACATGAAATTCTTTCAAACCGTTCGAGTTTAGATTCGTTTTTTCAAGATCAAACTAAACCTTTGAGCCAACCGCCTGCTCAATCTGCTGCACAATCGCTAACGAGAAGGATAAAAGATACTACCCAGGATAGAAAGCAATATTAGCAAAGATAAAAAGAAATACATATTCTGCTAAAAACTTGCTTTGATTACATTTGTGGAGAAAGTGAGGCAGGCATACAGAAGAATGAATGAAGAGGATTATGATGAGGAGTATGCAAAGGCTGTGGTGAGTTATTTAGTGTAAGGAGGAGCAAGAATGAAAAGTCTTGAGGAAATCAAAAGGATTCTCGAGGAGCACAAAGAAGAGATACGCAAGAGATACGGTGTGGTGATACTTGGCATATTTGGTTCTTATGCTAGGGGAGAACATAAAAAAAATAGCGATATAGATATTCTCGTTGAAATCGAAAGACCAATTGGCCTCAAATTCTTTGAACTGTGGGAAGAGCTTGAAAAACTGCTCAATTGTGAGGTTGATCTTGTAAGGGAAAAGCTTCTTAGAGAGGAGATTAAAAGTGATGTATTCAAGGAGGTTGTAAGGATATGAAAAGGAAATCCTCTCTTTACATAAAGGACCTACTTGAAGCCATGGAAAAAATTGAGGAATTTACTCAAGGAATGTCCTTCGAAGATTTCATACAGGATGACAAAACATCAAGCGCAGTGGTTAGAAAGCTTGAAATTATAGGCGAAGCTGTGAAACAACTTCCCAAAGAAGTAAGGGATAGATTTGAGGAAATTCCCTGGAGCTCCCTGGCAAAGACAAGAGATAAGATCATACACTTTTACCATGGCATGGATTACGAAATAATCTGGAGAATCATAAAGGAAGAACTCCCGCTCCTGAAATCGTCTTTTGAAAAAATTCACATAAAACTTTTACAGGAGAAGAGAAATAAAAGATTCAGATCTACCTCATTACGACAATATGCCTTACTTTTATCTTTCCGACTTATTCCATGTTCTGCTTAAAAGAAGTATCGGCGATTTATATTCTGAACTTTTCATCTCTATTGCTTGGAAATTTTGAAGAATATAAGAATGAATCTCATTAAATGTTCTCAGAGGGGCCAAATGTCCAATATTGTCAAAATTTGCTTATGGTAAATTTCAGATATTCCTGAAATATTCTCTGAACCAAGAAGATTTGAACTATCAAACTTGAACTTTATAAAATAAATTGGTAGAATATGGTGATGAAATGCGATAAAAAGAAATATAAAGGGAGGAAGATGAATGCCAAATATTAAATCCGCAGCAAAGAGAGTAAAAACAAGCGAAAAAAGAAGGGTATTGAATAAGTACTATCGTGGTAGATTTAGAAATCTTGTGAAGGCTTTAAACAAAGCTTTGGAAGCAAATGAAATAGAAAAAGTAAAAGAATTGTACCCAAAAGCGGTTTCAGCCATTGATAAGGCAGCACAGCATGGAACTATCCACAAGAGACAGGCAGCCAGAAGAAAATCGAGATTGGCCTTGAAAGTAAACAAAGTGCTCAATTCTTAAGTTGTAAATAATCCTCAAAAAGAGGTGTAAAATGAGGTTTTTATTGGGAAATCCTTTACTAATAGAAGAATTTGGCACCGTAGATGTTTTAATCTACGGTGATTTTTTACATACCGTATTGGATAACGCCATGACTATTCGTGGAGATGGTTCATATGCAGAAATTTATAAAAGTGGCTCCTTAATTGGTAGAAGAAAGTCTGAGAAAGAAATTGAATTGGAAGATTTATCGTTTGAACCAATTAAAGGTTTCAAGATTTTCTTAGGGATAAATGATGATTTAAAGGATATGGATAACTTCAGATTGGCTTTCTACTTTGGCATACCTCTCATAGTCATCTTCACCGATAGAGTGGGGATCGATAAGGATGAAATATTTGCTAAGTTTTGGCCAATTGCTCAAGACAATTTTTCAGTCGTGGTTTCTTGCGTTAAAGACAGCAACAGTAACAATTTCTTTTACAGTGTTTACGTTCCCATGGAATTGACGTTGGATAAAACTGGTATAATTTGCAG
Source organism: Thermotogaceae bacterium (assembly GCA_011043375.1). GTDB lineage: Bacteria > Thermotogota > Thermotogae > B21-G9 > HyVt-16 > HyVt-16. The sequence continues at coordinate 9,213 of DQYP01000195.1, forward strand.
CTTACAACCTTATTATTATTTTGAGTTCAACTTTTCACTCTTAAATCAACTAAAACGTAAAGATCCGATATATTCGAAAATGAAAGAACCTACCTATTTCACTTTTCTAAAAAGATATTTCAATGACTGATCCTCAAGGGAGATGAATGAAATGAATCTCGGATATAAAAATATTATCGATGAATTCAACAATTATGCCTTTGAAAAGATACCAATATACCTAAAGAAGATTCCAAATAGATACTTTGAAGCAATCGAATATACGTTGAAAGCTGGTGGCAAAAGAATAAGACCTTTAATAATTTTTTTTGCTGGGAAAATGTTTTCAATTGACAAGAAACTTTTGTTCGATATAGGAATAGCCCTGGAAACCCTTCATACAGCTTCTTTGATACATGATGATCTTCCTGCAATAGACGACGATGATTTTAGAAGGGGTGTTCCAACTTGTCACAAGGTTTTTGGAGAGGATATAGCCATTTTAGCGGGAGATGGTTTGATATTTTTAGCCTTTGAAATTTTGAGTAAGTTGAGTGTCAGTCCGGAGGTTAAAGAGACACTAATCAAGGAGTTCTCTGAACTCGGAGGATTAAGTGGAATGGTAAGAGGAGAAGTAAAAGATGTACTAATGACAGGAGGAACTTTCTCTCTTGGAGAAGTTATAGAAATGTATGAAGATAAAACCGGTGCGTTGTTTGGATTTGCATTTGAAGCTGGTGCGATATGTGCACTTGAACATACAAAAGCAAAACAACTCAAAGAAATTGGGAAGAACTTTGGGGTAGCATTTCAAATTTTCGATGATATTAAGGATGTAACAGGAGATTTCAAGAAGATAGGAAAGACACCCGGAAAGGATGAAAAACAAAACAAACCAACCGTTGTGAAGCTTTTGGGCTTAGAAAACGCAAAAGAACTCGCTGAAGATTATTATTCTAAATCGATGACATCCTTGAAGAATTTTGACGAATCTGAAGATTTGATTGATTTTCTCAATGTCATAAAATCTCTTTTGATCGAAAGGTAAGAGATATGAAAATCTTAAGCTTTTTCCT
>DQYP01000224.1 GCA_011043375.1 Thermotogaceae bacterium
CAGTGTAATTTTATCATAATTTAAAATAATTATCTTGGTAAGCTTACGAGAAACTTTTTTGATTCGAAAAATACGATCTACCAAAAGATTTGTTGTCAGGGACTTTCAACATAGTAATGCAACAAAACTAATACCTGATTCAAATACTTTCTTTATCCACTGGTTTTTGTTCTTACAACAATCGTTATAAGTGTTGAAGTTTTGGCTCTTGGTTATCACTTCTTGTTAAAATTTATGAGAAACATAGTGGTCTTCAGGGAAGGACTTGAAACTGTACTTTTTCTAACTCCGTTTGCAACCCAGAATTTAGGTGGGACAATAGCAGGTTTGTTATTGGGTCTTACAAGTGCTTTGATCCTTGCATATCTGATTTACGGAATAGGTATGAAAATAAATCTAAGAAAGTTCTTCTACTACAGTTCCATTCTGCTGGTATTTGTTGCAGCCGGACTGGCAGGATATGATACTCACGAACTTATAGAATGGGCAGAGGAAGAGGGAATGCATCTTGGCTTCATCAAAGAATACGCCTATAACCTTGAAATATCAAAAGACAGTATATTTCACCATAAAGGTGCAATCGGCTCAATATTTGCAGTGTTGTTTGGCTACTCAGTGAAAGTGGAATGGGCAAGGATAATAGTTCAGTTCGGATATTTAATTGTTGGGCTTTATTTGGTGTTAAAGGCGTACCGCAGAGAACCTTCTTTAGCCTTGAAGAATATGAATAGGAATGACATGATATGTTGAGATTTAACTTCTTTGGAATTTTTAGAGTCATACTTATGGTTATATTATGAGTTGCGATAATGGTCACAACAGTATGGTTAATTAATCGAATGCGGTTTTCAATATGAAAGATCCCTGGACCCCTCAATGAAATACTTAACTATCATATATTTATGTGAAGGTTCCCTCTAATGTGGTTGCTGAGGCATTTTTGTATATATGCTTTTATGAGTTTGTAGTTTTTTCCTCTTTTTCTGTGTTTGGAATACATAAGTTAACTATAGAAGGATGAATATGAATTTAGTTGTTAAATTTAAATCAAATTGGATGTTATAATATATTGGATAATCAAATATGCGAGGAGTCGATTTAGTGCATAATACAAACCAATCCAAAATAATCCTCGGATTGTTTATTGGAGAAATAACTTTTATAATAGGGCTGTTGAGTACAGCACTTTATTTTGGTGTTTACTATGGTGCTTCATTCTTTCACGATCTGTTGGGATTGAATCTCTATTCTTCGAGATGGTTACTGAGCTTTTGTATTTTTCTAACGTTTTCAGGTCTTTTCATGCAGATATCTGTAATGAGAATAGCCTTGGGAGCCAAAGATTTCTTTTTCAGTATATTCAGCACATCTACAGCCGCCATCAGCTTGGGAATAGTGGTTTACAGAATCATGATTTTTGGATTCGACTGGATAGGCAGGGAACTATTTAAAAATCAGGCTTTGGCAAAGCACGAAGCTTTCAGTCTGCTTGGAATTTTTACTCTCGTTTACACGTTTTTGTTTTTCGTTTATTCTGGTACATTAACCACCAGTATCAATAAAAGCGATTGAGATTAAATTTGGGAGGTTTTTTAATGCTAAAGAGGACTCACAACTGTGGAGAACTCCGAAAAGAAAATGTCGGCGAACGAGTGATCTTAAATGGATGGGTAGATAGAAGAAGAGATTTAGGAGGTATCATATTCATAACCCTGAGAGATAGGTATGGATTAACGCAGATAGTTTTTAACCCAGGAACAGATGTTTATGAACTTGCCAAAAATCTTGGTGGTGAATATGTAATCGGTGTTGAAGGAATGGTTCGTGAAAGACCTGCAGATGCTACAAATCCATCGATGCCAACAGGAGAAATAGAAGTCTTGGCAGAAAAACTCGAGGTATTCTCTTCTTCAAAAGTCACACCTATATACACCAACAGAGATGATGAGACTTCCGAAGAAATGCGACTCAAATACAGATATTTGGATCTCAGAAGACCAAATATGAAAGAAAATATAATAGTGAGACATAGAATTGCTCAAATTGTAAGAGATTATTTGAACTCCTTGGACTTCATTGAAATAGAGACACCTATACTTACAAAAAGTACTCCCGAAGGGGCAAGAGATTTTTTGGTTCCATCGAGGTTGAAGAAGGGGAAGTTTTACGCTTTACCTCAATCACCACAGCTTTTCAAACAACTCTTGATGATTGCAGGATTTGATAAATATTATCAATTAGCTCGCTGTTTCAGAGATGAAGATTTCAGAGCAGATAGGCAACCAGAATTCACTCAGATAGATGTAGAGATGTCCTTTGTCGATAGAGATGAAGTTTTAGAGGTAGCAGAAGGATTATTTGTCGAGATCTTCAAGAAAGTTTTAGGAGTAACCTTGAAAACCCCCTTCAGAAGATATACTTACAACGATGTGATGGAAAGCTACGGTTCCGATAAACCAGATACAAGGTATGGTATGAAATTCGTGGAATTGAACGATATCTTCGAAAAAACCGAATTTAGAGCCTTCAGAGAAGTTATTGAAAACTCAGGAGTTGTTAAAGGCTTTTTTGTGGATGAAATATACTCAAGAAAAGAGATATCAAATTTTGAAAATTTAGCTAAATCATATGGATCCAAAGGACTTGCTTGGTTCAGATTTTCAAATGGTGAGGTTCATTCTCCAATATTGAAATTTCTAAAACCACTGAAAATTGAAGAATTGAAGAGAAAATTTGATATAGCTTCCGATGGAACAGTATTTGTGGTAGCGGATGATAGAAAAATAGTCAACACTTCATTAGGAGCCATAAGAAGTGAATTGATAAAGAAAAAGGGCAAAATTCAAGATAGTTTTGATGTTTTTTGGGTCATTGATTTTCCAATGTTCGAATGGGATGAAGAGGAGAATAGATTTGTTGCAGCTCATCATCCATTTACCATGCCATATTTATCGGACCTTGAAAGATACAAAGATGGAGATCTATCAAAAGTACGTGCACAATCGTATGATTTAGTTATAAATGGTTATGAGATACTGAGCGGTAGTATAAGGATACACAAAAAAGAGATTCAAGAAAGAGTCTTTGATATACTTAAAATAAGTAAAGAAGAAGCAAAGAAAAAATTTGGTTTTTTATTAGAGGCATTTGAATATGGAGCTCCTCCACATGGTGGCTTTGCTGTGGGATTTGACAGATTGGTTGCTATAATTAGAAATGTCGATTCCATACGCGATGTCATAGCGTTTCCTAAAACTGCTACTGGAGCTGACATAATGACGGGGGCACCATCCGAAGTTAATAAACGTCAATTGGATGAGTTGGGAATAGAAGTAAAACTTAAGGGGGATACGTGATATGAGTGAATACACTGAATTCTACACCGAGAAGGGATACTTGATTGTCAGGGTAAAAGGAGATATAGATGCGTACCATTCCGGGGAATTCAAAAAAAATGTTAAAGAAAAAATAGGTAACATCAGTGGAGATGTAATTCTCGTCCTCGACGAAGTACCATATATCGACAGTGCAGGACTTGGAACATTGGTTTCGATCCTCAGGGATGTTAGAACCCAAGGAAGAGAATTATTCTTAGTTGGTTTGAAAAAAAACATAAGAAAGATTTTCGAGATGACAAGGTTAGACAGGGTATTTAAGATACATGAAAATATCGAGGAAATTGTTGGGGTGGAATAAAGTTGAAACTGAAGATAGCTATAGATGGCCCGGCTGGAACGGGAAAGAGTACTGTTGCCAAAAAAATTGCTGAAATCCTCGAGATAGATTATCTCGACACAGGAGCTATGTATCGTGCTGTTGCAAAATTCTTTTTAGATAATAATATAGATCCCTGTGAAATCGACAATAACACTGTAGAAAAAATCTTCAAAGAGATTAATTTTGATTTCAAAAACAATTCATTGTACATGAATGGAAAAATTCTTAGTGATGAGATAAGAAGTCCAGAGGTTGGAAAAATAGTCTCAAAAGTTGCCAGTTTGGAAGCGATCAGAAAAAAATTAACTCTCATACAGAGAGAGTTAGCAAAAGGCAAAAGCATAGTGGTTGAAGGTAGAGATATAGGCACAGTTGTTCTCCCAGATGCTGAAGTGAAGATATTTCTTACAGCTTCTGCTGAAGAGAGGGCACGTCGTCGTTTAAAGGAGTTAATAGAAAAAGGCATAAATGTCTCATTCAAAGAAGTATTCGATGAAATTGTTCAAAGAGATAGAATCGATTCTACACGCAAAGTAGCTCCATTGAGAGCCGCTAAAGATGCAGTGATTATAGATACTGATGGTTTAACTGTTGAAGAGGTTGTCGAGAAGATTTTGGAAATTGTGAACAAAAAGATCAAGAAGGTTGAGAAACAACTATGAAAATCACAGTGGCAAGTAATGTGGGGTTTTGCTTTGGAGTTAAAAAATCCATCGAGATTACGGAGAAAACGCTTGAAAAATATGGCAAATTGAGGAATGTTTACGTAACAGGAGATCTGGTTCACAATGAAAAAGTAATGGAGTATTTAATAAACAAAGGATTGAAGATACTCCATGTGGGTGAAAACAAGTTAACAGATATACCGGAAAATTCGGTTATAATTATCAGAGCTCATGGATTACCACCGGATAAAATTAGTGATTTGAAGAGTAAATTCAACTTGGTCATAGATACGACGTGCCCAATAGTAAGAAAAATGTTTGAAGTGGCTAAGGATTTGCTTGAAGAAGGGAGAGTGTTATTTGTACTTGGAAATAAAAACCATCCCGAAATGGTGGCATTAAAGGGACACGTAAAGAAAGTATCTTTTTTTTCAAGCATCGACGAATTGAAAGAATTCTTGGATGAAAAATCGATCAACAAAGATGCAAAAATAGCTTTAATTTCACAAACCACAAAGGATTTACGAACCTTCTGTAAAGCTGCTTACATGCTCACAGAACGGTTTAAGGATCTGAAGATCGTAAAAACTATATGTGATTTTACTGTAGATAGAGAGAGAGAAGTGAAAAAACTTGCCATGGAGAGTGATTTGGTAATTGTAGTTGGAAGCAATAAAAGTTCCAACACGAGAAAATTATTCAACATTGCAAGGAAATTTACAAGTACTCTTTTTGTTTCTGGCAGTGCACAATTGAATGATTCCTTGGAGGATTTTGAAAATATTGCTATAGTAAGTGGTACATCAACACCAATCAACCTGATCGAAGAGGTAGTTTCATTTATAAAAAACAAGTTTGGGGAGGTAGAAGTTTTATGGAGAAGTCAGATATAAACAACATGGAACAAGCTCTTGATTACATCGAAAAATTATCCAAAATACCTGAAGTTGGTGAAGTGATTCAAGCCAAGGTAATACAAGTGGGGGATAATGAGGTAATAGTGGATATTGGGGGAAAATTCGAAGGATTCATCAATTCGGAGCATCTTTTAAAGTCTCCAAAGAATTATAAGATTGGAGAGGAAATCACAGCAAGGGTCTCAAAGGTTTCGGAAGATGTTGGAAGAGTTTTGTTGACGGAAAAAGGTTACCATCTTTCAAAAACTCTGAAAAACATCGAAAGAATTTTTAATTCGGATCACCCAATAATTGAAGGAAAAGTGATCGGAAAAACCAAAGGTGGATACAAGGTTTTAATAGACAAGACAGTCGAGGGTTTTTTACCAGGGTCGCATGCCAATTTTAAAAGAGGCGAAAATTACAAATCAAAAAAATATAAATTTATGATTATAGACTTCAAAAGAGGTAGAAGAGGCTACAATCTTGTACTTTCGAGAAAGGCCATATTTGAGAAAGAATTAGAGGATTTCTTCAACAAAATTTCTGATGGAAGTATATTGGAGGGTGTGGTGGAGAATGTAAGAAACTTCGGTGTTTTTGTAAATCTCGGACCCATAACGGGACTAATTCCTGCATCCGAAATATCTTGGGATCCAGAGATCAAACCCTTTGATGTGTGTAGAAGAGGCCAGAAAATAAAAGTAGTCGTTTTGAAAATCGACAAATCAAAGAGAAAAATTACACTCAGCTTGAAACGTCTCACGGTTGACCCATGGGAGAATGTAACTGAAAAGTATTCAGTAGGGGACATCGTGAGTGGGACAGTAAAGAAGATATTTCCCTTTGGTTTCACGGTGAAATTAGAGCCTGGAGTGGAGGGTTTAGTACACATATCGGAAGTTTTCTGGGGTTCCAAAAAGAGAGATATCAAAGAGGTAATCAACGAGAATCAAAATGTGAAAGTGGAAATATTGAGTATAAACCCAGAAGAGAGGAAGATTTCTCTGAGTTTCAAAAAGGCCCAAGGTGATCCATGGGACAAGATAGAAGAGAAATACAAAGTAGATGATATTGTAGAGGGAACAATTATTAGAATCCTTCCCACCGGTGTGATAGTGGAATTAGAAGATGGTGTAACTGGATTCGTTCATGTATCAGAGCTTTCTTGGAGTTTTGTAGACTCTGTGGACAACATAGTAAAAGAGGGCGAAAAAGTGAAAACAAAGATTTTATCTATAGAACCTGAAAAAAGAAAGATTGCTCTCAGTTTAAAACGTGCTCAACCTGATCCATGGGAAAGTTTGGTATCCGAATTGAAAGAAGGAAGTATAGTAAAAGGAAAAGTGATAAAAATCGGTGACAGGGGAGCTATAATCAACATCGAAAAATACAATGTTGATGCTTTCCTACCAATTTCACAAATCTCCTTGGAAAGGATTACCAAGGTTGAAGAAGCATTGAAGAATGGCGATATTATCGAGGCAAAAATAATAAGACTTGTTTACAAGCCAGAGGAAGATAAAAGAGACATGATAATCTCAATTAAACAACTCATGCTGGATAAAGAAAGAGAAGAATATAAAAAGTACATTCAGGAGCATTCTGGTGAGACCTTAACACTTGGTGATATTCTTAAGAAAAAAGAGGAGAGTATTTAATACATGAAAAAGGTTTTGATAGTTGGTAAGCCCAATGTTGGTAAGTCCAGTCTTTTCAATAGACTGGTTGGTGGTAGAAGATCTATTGTTGACGATGTCCCGGGTGTAACCCGGGATGCTGTTTATGGTATCGTAGAATGGCAGAATAGACGTTTTGAAGTTGTTGACACCTGTGGATTGTTTTCCGAACCCAAGGATATAATTGAAAAAGAAATGTGGGAAGTTACCTTATCTTTCCTCGATGATGCGGATCTTGTTTTGTTTATTGTTGATGGTAAACATGGTATAACTTCTGAAGATCTGAATATCGCCGATTTACTTAGAAAAAAGAACATTCATGTTTTATTGGTTGCCAACAAGGTTGAGAACAAAGAAAAATTTTTAAAGGAAGTTTTGCCGGATGTCTATGCCTTGGGTTTCGGAGAACCAATGGATATTTCGGTCATACACGCTAAAAATATCGATATACTTCTGGATAAGATCGTTGAAATCTTAAGACTTGAGCCCGAAATTGAAACTGAAAAGCAAATCGATGAGAATCAAGTAAAAATAGCGCTTGTTGGTAAACCTAACGTTGGGAAGTCCAGCCTCTTCAACGAAATAATAGGAAAAAATAGATCGATGGTCACACCAATCCCTGGAACCACGAGAGATGCTATCGATGAAGTGTTTGAATTTAGTAATTTCAAATATAGATTTATCGATACAGCGGGCATCCGTAAAAAATCTGCTGTGAGAATGAGAACCATTGAATCTTACAGTATCTTGAGAAGTGTAAGAGCAATCGAAAAAGCCGATGTGGCAGTTTTGATAATTGATTCTACAGTGGGAATAACATCTCAAGATCAAAAAATAGCTGGATTGATAGAAAGGAAAGGAAAAGCTTCAATAATAGTTTTCAACAAAATAGATCTCATCGATAGGTTGCAAAGAGAATATTTGAAGTCATCGATCAAAGAAAAGTTGTATTTCATTGATTATTCCCCTCTGATTTTCACTTCCACAGTTACAAAGGAAGGTTTAAATAAGCTTTTGAAAACTATCAAAATGGTGTACGAATCATATACCAAGCGAATTCCAACGAGTGCTTTGAACGCTGCAATAGAGAGAATGATGTTTGTTACACCCACTCCTACTGTGAGAGGAAAAAAGGTGAAACTATTTTACGGTACACAAGTTGACATCAAACCTCCAACATTTCTTTTCTTTTCGAATTTTCCACAATTGATACCTGAAAGCTATAAAAGAAATATAAGATCAACTATAAGAAATTCTATTTATCAGTTCCCGGGTTCCCCCTTATTTCTCAAATTCAAAGCAAGGGGGTAACTTATGAAAATCCTTTTAATGTTTGTATTTTCATATCTAATTGGTTCAATACCATTTAGCTATTTAATACCAAAATATGTGAAGAAAGTAGACATAACCAAGGTAGGAAGCGGAAATATAGGTGGAACAAACGTAATGAGATCCATAGGTTTTTTTTATGGTGCTATATGTATGATTTTGGATGCTTTGAAAGGATTCATACCGATAATGATTGCTAAAAATATTTTTGAGAATAACCTGGTGTTGTTTTTTGTTCTGCTATTACCAGTGATTGGTCATGATTATCCAATTTTCATGAGATTTAAAGGTGGTAAAGGTGTAGCAACAACTGTAGGAGTCATGTTTGGTGGAACAGGATATCCAGGATTTATTTTCTTAGGTATGTGGATTCCAATAGTACTCTTGACCAAAATCGCATCGCTGAGCTCTTTAATTGCGCTATTCTCAAGTTCGGTGCTCAACATATTGCTATCTAAAGGAGATATTTATGGTTATGCCTATTTGGTACTATCCTTTCTCTCCTTGTACAAGCATAGAGAAAATCTCAAAAGAATCATAAGAGGTGAGGAAAAACGTTTGGATATTGCAAAAATGCTTCGGGGAAAACGTTAAAAATACTTACTATCTTCGTAGCTCTTGTTTTGCTTGTAACGATCTTACTATCAAAAGTCATAGGACCTGAAGAAGCCTTGAATCTCTTTGAAAAAGCAACTATTGCTTGGATCAACAACAAAACGTTTCAAGCATTGGAGTATATGAAATTAGCTATGGAAGGTGAGATATATTTAGAAGATATACCCGAATTCTGGTATATGTTGTCACGCATAGAGCTAGAACTTGGTATGGTGGAAGAAGCAAAAGAAGCGTTGATGAATGTTCTAATATTGGACCCGGGGAGAAGTGAGATTGTTACCCTTTTGAACACAATAGACATGTTCCAAGAAAATTTGATAATGAAAAATACTATTTCTTATGCCCAATTATTTGAAAGCTTTGATGGTTTATTCAAAGGGTACGAATATTTTTATTCTCCCGTAAGCGTTGATTCGTATGGAAGTAATGTGATAGTGTTAGATGCTATAAACAGTCGATTGGTTTTCCTGAAAAAAGATTTCTATAGTGTTTATAAATTACCCGTAAAAAAACCAAATTCGCTTAAAGTTGATTCAACAATTCATGTAGCTTATTATACAGATCCTAAAAACGGTAACATTAGAAAGTTCAACCTTTTGGATTTGAAAGATGAAGGGATTTTAGTAGGAGGCTTTACATATCCTGTTATTTTTGATGTAGATCAAGCCGGTAGATTACTCATATATGATAGTGGAACAGGAAAACTGTATGTCCTTTCTCACTCTGGAAAAAAATTGGTCGAACTTTCACTGGATAGAGGATACAACATTGCAGTTATAAATGGTGCTGTTTTCAATTATGAAAAAATATATGTTCAAGACCTAAGTAACAGGAGCTACAAGATCTTCAACACTTTAACCGGAAAACAGTTAGAAAATATTCCATTTCCATCAATCACTTCGTTGCCCGTAACATTCGACGTTGATGAACGCGGTGGAATAATTTCTTTATGGACCGATGGAAAATTCAGATATATTTTTCCAAAAGCGAAGCCGATTGATATCTCTGTAAATTTTGATACTTCAGGAATAAATTTGATAAGATATTTTCCTCCCTTTTTATTTTGTTCGGACATTAAAAAACATAAGATATATAAGTTTCTGCTCAACACAGAGAAAGCGAATTATCTCGTTTCTATCTCTTCTTATAATATAAACCAGAATACTGTGACAGTTGATTTCTCCCTTGAAAGCTTGCTTGGAGGTTATAGAATTCCTGGAATTTCACCGTTTTTGTATGTCTTCGATTCCAAGGGAAGAGTTGGTTTTGATTACACAGAAGTGATGAAAAAACCTTCAGTAATGGTTGTGAATCGAATAAAAGATTTTTTTAAAGATGAGATCAACACCCTTAAA
>DQYP01000119.1 GCA_011043375.1 Thermotogaceae bacterium
AGTGTAAGAGTTTTTGTCCATCCAAAGGACGATTTGACCCCAATAGAAGATCTTGATGTCGAGATAGTTTGGGGAGATATAAGGAATTTGGAAGACGTTGAAAATGCATGTGAGAGAGTCGACACTGTTTTCCACCTTGCTGGGATAATTTCCATACTTCCATGGCGTAACAAACTCGTCGAAGAAGTGAATGTGAAAGGAGTTGAAAATGTTTTAAAAGCGGTTAAAAAACATAAAGTGAATAGGTTAATCTATACCAGCTCCGTTCACGCCTTTATGGAACCTGAACCGGGTTCATTGATAACAGAAGAAACTCCCATAGATCCTCGAAGGACTAAAGGAGCCTACGGCAAATCAAAAGCCTTGGCTACATTGAAAGTTATGGATGCGGCTAAAGCTGGACTCGATGCCGTTGTTGTCTGCCCCACTGGGATAATCGGACCTTACGATTTCAAACTCTCGGAGATGGGAAGGTTCTTTTTGAATTTTTTAACATCTAAGTTGAAATATGGAGTATCAGGTTCCTTTGATTTTGTTGACGTTAGGGATGTGGCTGATGGATTGATAAAGGCCTGGAAGCACGGAAAGAGTGGGCAATTTTACATTTTGGGAAATAGAAATGTGTCTATAGAAGAATTTCTCAAAATTCTCTCCGAACTGACGGGGAAAAAACAGAGTATAAAAATTCTTGGAAAAAATTCTGCTTACATTATCTCTTTTTTATTAACTATCTTTCAATATATATTTGGAAAAAAGCCAATATTCACACCATATTCGGTACACACTCTGACTAGAAATTACACTTTTTCGCATGCCAAAGCGTGCAAAGAACTTGGATACAATCCAAGACCTATCGAAAATACCATAAGAGATACATTGAATTGGTTGATGGAATTTTTCGACCTTAAGGGGAATGCAACCTTTGATTTGAAGAAATTATCTATTTGATTTAACCTTCATAAAAAACTTGATTTTCAATCAATTGTTCTTTTGGAACATCTTTGAAATACCTTGCTGGAATCCCTATATATATTTTTCTTGGTTCCAGATTTTTGGTTACCACACTCCCAGCCCCGACAACTGCGTCTTCACCAATAATTACCCCCGGTAGAATCGTTGAATTTGCTCCTATTCTCGCGCCCCTTTTCAACGTTGGGCCTTTGAAATATTTTTTTCTTTCCTCAGTCCTTCCAAGGAAATTATCGTTCGTGAACGTAACCTCAGGTGCAATAAAACAATAATCTTCTATTGTCGACAGAGCCGTTATGTACGCATTTGTCTCTATTTTCACTTTTTTGCCTATAATGGTTTTATTTTCGATTGTTACTCCCTTCCCGATTATTGTCTTTGAACCTATTCGCACATCTTCGCGTATATATGCAAGATCCCCAATAAAAACGTATTCGGATATTTCGGCTCCCCTATAGATTACACAATTGGCACCTATTACAACGGAATTTTCGATTATCAAGGGTTTCACGGTTTTCTTTTGGGTGATTGCACTCATGATGGATGCAAATGGTTCTTTGCCAATCACGGTGTTATCACCAATTATTACGTTGTCGCCTATTATTGTGTCTCTATGGATAACTACATTATGCCCTATTTTACAGTTTTTTCCTATTCTTACATTATTCTCTAAAACAACATTCTTTCCAAATATTATGCTTTTGTCTATATTGCTGCTTTCAGATATATGCATTATGTTCACTCCACAATGATTTTATTTTTGTAGAGTGGGAATTTTCTGCAAAGTTCTTCGACCCTATCAGTAGCCCATTTTTTTATATCATCAGGTAATTCAGAATTTTCATTTGTGTTGTCTATGACTTTGCTTATTATCTCTGCTATTTCTATCATCTCTTTTTCTTTCATTCCACGAGTCGTAACCGCTGGTGTACCTATTCTTATACCACTTGCAACGAATGGTGATCTGGTTTCATTTGGAATGGTGTTCTTGTTCACTGTTATTCTAACTTTTTCAAGCGCTTTCTCTGCTGCTTTACCGCTTATTCCTTTTTGGGTTAAATCGACAAGCATCAAATGGGTGTCAGTACCACCAGAAACTATTCTCATTCCTCTTTTTGAAATTTCCTCTGCGAGGGTTTTAGCATTTCTCACGACCTGCCTTTGATACTCTTTGAATTCTTCCGTCAAAGCCTCTTTGAAACACACGGCTTTTGCAGCTATAACATGCATTAGTGGCCCACCCTGGATTCCAGGGAATATCATCTTGTTTATCTTTTTTATCAACTCCTCTTTGTTAGTGAGAATCAATCCTCCTCTTGGACCACGAAGGGTTTTGTGAGTTGTTGAAGTTACCACATGGGCATATTCGAGAGGATTCGGATATATCCCTGCGGCTACAAGACCAGCGAAATGAGCCATGTCAACAACCAAATATGCCCCAACTTCATCCGCTATTTCTCTGAATTTTTTGAAATCTATGATCCTTGAATAGGCACTTCCACCGGCGATTATTATCTTAGGTTTGTGTTCCAATGCGAGTTTTCTTACCTCATCGTAATCTATGGTTTCGGTTTGAAGATTAACACCGTACTGTACGGAGTTGAATATCTTTCCAGAAAAGTTCACACTCGCGCCATGGGTTAAATGTCCCCCGTGAGTTAGGGACATTCCGAGTATCGTATCGCCAGGTTGAGCGAGTGCCAGATACACCCCCATGTTTGCCTGTGACCCGGAATGCGGTTGAACGTTGGCATAATCACAATTGAATAGTTTCTTTGCTCTTTCTATTGCTAAGTTTTCCGCTATATCGACGAATTTACATCCACCGTAGTATCTTCTTTTAGGATATCCTTCTGCGTACTTGTTGGTCATGACACTTCCCATAGCTTCTATAACAGCAGGGGATGTGAAATTTTCCGAAGCTATTAGTTCTAAACCATTTTCCTCTCTATTTAGCTCATTCAATATGGCCTTGTAAATTTCAGGATCCGTGTGTTTCAAATTTTCCCACCACATTGTTATCTTCCTCCCTTCAGAAACCAAATAATCTTATTATCAGTGGTTTAAGTAAGACGGTTACAAAGATTCCCCAGCCAAGAAAGGGGCCAAATGGGATCTTAGTTTTTAGACCAATCTTTTTCATAAAAAGTGGAACTATTACGAAGATGATTCCACTCAATGATGCTATCATCATAGCAACGATACTTCCAATAGGTCCCAGAAAAAAACCAGATACACCGAATAACTTAACATCTCCAAATCCAATACCGTTTTTTGAGAGCTTTCTGACTAAAAGCAAAATTGAAAATGTGGTGATTGATGTGATGAGATTGACAAGTAGAGAACCATTTATTAGGGAATATATGATTCCAGACACCAATATCAAAACCACACTTGTATCCGGTATCATCATGAATTCCAGGTCCACGAAGGTCAATAGAATAACTGAAAATGCAAGAGCTGAAAATGTGAGAGCCTCAATCGTGGAATTTGAGAATGAAAAACTGAGAAGAAAACACAAACCGGTGAGTAATTCAACAATAGGGTATCTAATAGGTATCTTCCAACCACATACCCTGCATTTTCCACTCAAAAGAATGTAACTCAGCACGGGTATATTATCGTACCATTTTATCTCAGCCTTGCAATTAGGACAGAAAGATCTCGATGGGTTGATTATGCTGATCCTTCTTGGCAGTCTATATATCAAAACGTTGAGGAAGCTCCCAAATATTAGCCCAATTATGAAGGCGATGCTTAATCTATACCACATTTCTCCAATTCTTTTTCATCAAGAAATTCTGAAAACAGCTCTTTCTTTCCATAGAAATACCATACACTTTTATTTTTGAAATCTTTCAATATTTCCCTTGCTTTATCGAAATCACCTTTTTTAACATAAGGGATAACAAGTAAAAGTTTCAAATAGTCTTCTTCTTGAAGAGTCGAAAGCTTTTTTTCAAGAAATTCAGCAACATCTTCGTACATTCCATATTTGAATTTTATCTTCGCCCAAACTTCTATATCACTCGAATAATGAGGTGTTGTGGAAAGTATTTCTTTCTCATATTTTTCAGCGAGATCATCTTTCCCAACTTTTCTGTACAGATCTACAAGCTCATATTTAGCGAGGATATCCTTGCTATCCCTTTCGACCAAGATTTCCAAGGTTTTTATTGCTTTTTCAATCTTTCCAGCTTTCACATATGCATCTGCAATCATGAAATACGTGAATTTGTTGTTAGGAGCTTTCTCTATTTCGAGTTCCCAATATTGGGCAGCTTTTTCGTACTGTTCAAGATTGTAGTATGTTTCACCAAGGATTGAGTATGCACCTATCAGCCATGGATCCATTGATATCGCCTTTTCTAAAAGTCTTATTCCTTCTTCGATATCACCTTTTTCTATGTAATACGATCCTTTAAGTTCATAGGCATAGGCATAATCTTTATCTATCTTGAGCATTATATCCGTGAATTTTATTGCTGTATCTATATCGTTTTTATCGGCGAATTCTTCAGCCATCTGTGCAATACCTTCTAAAGAGCAGTGTTTCATATCGGAGAATTTGAAATCCGTTTCTTTGAAAAAACTCAAAAGTTCGTCACAGGACACCGGAAGATAAGCATGATGCGGAATGGTACGATTAAGATACCTTTCGATCTTCTTAACCTTTTCTACCTCATTTCTCAAAAGTTCGTTGTTCTTTACGTCCTCTTCCAAATTCTCCCAATCGTTTTCATAGAACAAATCACGAAGGATTAACACGAATGGAGTTATCGTACTTATCTTTATATCTTCATCATTGAATTTCAAAACCACGATCTCTTCCAATTTGATCTTCCCCCCAATGTTCTACTTGTACAGAATTGTAATTATTATAACATAACTATTTCATATTGATTGGTATTGCTTAACATTTAAGATCAACTCAAAAATTTCTTCGTTATTGGCATTCTCCAATCTTTTCCAAGTGACCTCTTTGAAACCTTTATACCCGGAGGTGCTTGCCGTCTTTTATATTCACTGGAATTAACCATCTTTATCACTCTTTCAACCAACTGCTTCTCATATCCTTTTTCTATTATTTCTTCTAAGCCATAATCTTCTTCTATGTAGAGTTTCAATATTTCGTCCAATATTTCGTACGGAGGTAATTTATCCTGATCTGTTTGTCCTGGTTTCAGCTCCGCCGTTGGAGGTTTTGTGAACACGCGTTCGGGTATTACCATTCGCCTTTTATTATTGTTATACCATCTCGCTATTTTATATACAGCAGTTTTGAATATATCCTTTATTACAGCAAAACCACCGGCCATATCGCCGTAGAGTGTTGCATATCCAACGCTCATTTCGCTTTTGTTTCCTGTTGTGAGTACCAACCAGTTGAATTTGTTTGAAAGCGCCATCAATATGTTTCCACGGATTCTTGCCTGTATATTCTCCTCGGCTTCATTTGGTTCCAATCCCTTGAAAATGTCTTTGAGTTCGTTCAGATAAGAGTAATAGATATCCTTTATAGGTACTGTATAGGTTTTTATTCCCAGATTGTCGGCAAGCTGTTGTGCATCTTCGATACTCTCTGAAGATGTATATTGGGAAGGCATCAAAACACCGTATACATTATCCTTTCCCAGAGCCTCCGTTGCTATACATGCGACCAACGATGAATCTATTCCACCACTCAATCCGATTAAAACTTTTTCGAACCCGTTTTTCTGGATGTAATCTCTGACACCAAGGACCGATGCCTTGAATAGCTCTTCTTCAAATTCTTCAATTGGTTTTTCAACCCTTGGAAGCACGGTTTCAGATTTCTCTCGAGGGATTTGGGAAGTAATGATCTCAATTTTTGAGTTCTCACTTTTGAGTAACCGAGCTTCTCTGAGTCTTGATTCGTGTAGATTCGTCCTGAGATTGTTTTGTAATTCAATATCGAATACTTCAAAATCCTCCTCAAAGGATTTCAACCTCGAAATCACTTTTCCATCCGCGTTGACCACGAAACTTGAACCATCAAAAACGACTTCATCCTGACCACCGACCATGTTCAAATATGCGAAGGCACAATGATATTCGTATGCTTTCATGCTCAAATAATTCTCTCTAAGATTTCTTTTACCCATGTAAAACGGTGATGCAGAGATATTGACTATCA
The DNA here is from genome assembly GCA_011043375.1 of Thermotogaceae bacterium. Classification (GTDB taxonomy): domain Bacteria; phylum Thermotogota; class Thermotogae; order B21-G9; family HyVt-16; genus HyVt-16. The sequence continues at coordinate 6,128 of DQYP01000119.1, forward strand.
ACTGCGAGTTACCATTGAAAACGAGACTGGATATTGGTTCGCCAGGATTCCAGATATCTTCGCATATTGTAAGTCCGATGTTCACATTTCCCATCTTTATTACCTTAGAAGTCCTTCCTGGAAAGAAGTATCTTCTTTCATCGAAGACACTGTAATTTGGAAGATGCATCTTTTGGTATGTCCCAAGCAGTTTCCCGTCTTGGATGATTGCTGCGGAATTGTATATATCGTCCTTCAACTCGGCAAATCCAATTACAACTACGACTTTTTTATTCCGGGTGAAATTCACAATCTTTTCCAATGCCTCGTTTGTTGCTTTCAAAAATGATGGTTTCAAGATAAGATCTTCCGGTGGATAGCCTGTTACAAACAATTCGGGGAATAAAATAAGATCCGCTTTGTTTTTTTCGGCTTTTTCGATGTATTCGAAAGTTTTTTCGGCATTCTTGAATACTTCTCCAACAACAGGATTAAGCTGAGCTAAAGCGAGCCGAACTTTCATATTCTTTCTCCTTTCTAAAACCTGTTCCGTAAGTTCACAATTCAAATTCTGGTAATTTCTTTTGAACCATATTCCAATTGAATTTTGTATAGTGATTTGGTATTTTCCACCTATCTATGTTATCTTCACTTTGAACCAAAGGAAGGGCATATTCAATAAATTTTTCGCTCACCATCAGTCTTTCAGAATCTATGAAATCTTCTGGAAGTGTTTTAGTTTGATTGGCAACTTTATCTAATCCAACTTTTCCAAGTCTCCACATGTATGGTTCACTCGATACACGCTCTATTGTGACCATATATCCGCTATCACCTTTCAAGGCAAGATCGACTGCTTTGATTCCAACCGCAGTTGCTTCTTGAACATCTATTGCACTCGAAAGATGCCTGGCGGATCTCTGAAGGTAATCCGGAATGGCGGTATGAACCTTGAGTTTCAATTCGTTCTTTATGATATTTGCAATCTGCAATCCAGCACCACCAAGTTGCTTGTTTCCAAAGACATCTGTTGTTCCCATGTCAGAAACAAAGTTGCCCTTCTCATCTTTTATTCCTTCAGAGGCTACTATCGTACAGTGTCCAAATTTTTTTATCATTTCATCGACTTTGTTCAATAATCTTTCTTTATCAAATGGAAGTTCAGGAAATAGAATGATGTGTGGTCCCTCTTCTTCATATTTCTTAAGTAGGGCACTCGCAGCAGCGATCCATCCTGCGTGTCTTCCCATCGACTCCATGACGAATACTTTCGTTGAATCGTACGACATCGATCTGACATCCAACGTTGCTTCAAAGGTTGATATTGCGGTGTATCTTGCAACTGAAGGATAACCCGGACAATGGTCGGTGAACATCAAATCATTATCCACCGTTTTGGGAATACCGATCACTTTTAGATCGTATCCGAGTCTTTGAGCCATTTTGTGAATTTTCATAGCGGTGTCCATGGAATCATTACCACCATTGTAAAAGAAATATTTTATATTGTGTGCTTCGAAAACTTCGAACAAACGGTTGAAATCTTCTTCGTTTTTTAGTTTTCTCCTACAAGATCCCAAAGCAGCACCAGGAGTGTATTTTAACATTTCGATCGTTTCTCTTGGTTCTTGAGTGAGATCTATCAACTCCTCTTTCAAAAGACCACTTACGCCGTTTTTGGCACCAAACACCTTGTCTATCTCTTTTGATTTGAGCGCAGCTACAACCACACCATACATGGAACAATTTATTACACTCGTCACACCACCTGACTGAGCATACAGGGCATTCTTTTCCATGAATCTACACTCCTTTTTTTCAAAGTTCTAAAGATAATTATAACGACTAAAGCTTCACTTTTCAATGAAATATGTATTGGAAGAGATAAGGGCGATCGTACAATGGTGTGCGATCTGATATAATATCCATAACTCGAATGGAGGAGAAAAAGATGGCTTATGCTTTTGAGGTTACCATAAAATCTTTGCCATTTCTATTGGAAGGTGCCCTAAGAACTTTGCAGATAACGAGTTTGGCAGTTTTATTGGGGTTGATAATAGGAACACTCGTTGGGATGGCTAAACTCTCAAAATATAAGATCCTCAGCTATCCAGCGGTAGTGTACGTGGAGTTTTTGAGAGGTACGCCACTATTGGTTCAGATATTCATAATCTATTTTGGACTTCCGGCAATAGGTATAAACATACCACGTTATCCCAGTGGAATAATAGCACTCGGAATAAACAGTGGGGCGTATATAGCTGAGATAGTGAGGGCTGGAATACAGTCCATTCCAAAAGGTCAAACTGAGGCAGCTAAGTCTTTGGGAATGACTTACTGGCAAACTATGAGGCACATAATCTTACCTCAGGCGTTCAGAAACATATTACCTGCCCTTGGAAACGAGTTTATAGCTCTAACCAAGGACAGTTCATTGGTATCGGTGATAGCCATAAGAGAGCTGTTGAGATCCGGTCAGATAGTTATCAGTAGGACCTATCAGAGTTTTGCGGTGTACATAGCGGTGGCTTTGATTTACTTCATTCTAACCTTCACTTTGTCTCGAATAGTCCGATGGACTGAAAAAAAGGTGGCGATCCCATGAATTCGGCAGATTCAAAGCCCATCTTGAGAATCGAAAATCTTTGGAAATCTTTTGGAAAACTACAAGTGTTGAAAGGTATAAATTTGGAGGTTGACAAAGCGGAAGTCATCGTTGTGATAGGGCCAAGTGGTGGAGGAAAGAGTACATTGCTACGTTGCATAAATCACCTTGAAAGGTACGACAGGGGGAAGATATGGTTTCAAGGTGAACTCATAGATGAAACATCCACCGACATGAACGTCTTGAGAACGAAGATCGGCATGGTTTTTCAACAATTCAATCTGTTTCCACATTTGAGAGTGATAGACAATCTGATACTCGCTCCAAAAATCGTGAAAAAACTCGATGAAAAATCTACAATGGAAAAGGCAAAGGAACTTTTGAAACGAGTTGGATTGTTGGAAAAGATGAACGAGTATCCCTCGAAACTCTCCGGTGGTCAACAACAAAGGGTTGCCATAGCCCGTGCTTTGATGATGGATCCAATCTTGATGTTGTTCGATGAACCAACCTCTGCGTTGGATCCAGAACTCGTTGGAGAGGTGCTGGATGTTATGAAAAATTTAGCTAATGATGGTATGACAATGATAGTTGTTACACACGAGATCGGTTTCGCACGAGAGGTTGCTGATAGGGTTGTTTTCATAGATGGGGGTATTATAGTGGAATCAGGGACACCGGATGAGATATTTAAAAATCCAAAACATCCTCGAACAAGAGAATTTTTGAGGAAGGTTCTATAGGAGGTGGATGCATTGAATAATATTCGTGATTCGATTTCTCGAGGAAAATCGATCTTAGTTGAAGTTCTCCCTCCAAGGGGACCAAACATAGATAAATTCATGAAATACTGTCTGAAATTGAAAGAAATTGGTATAAACGGTTTGTCTGTAACTGACATGCCTGTTGGAAGAATAAGGGTATCTCCTTGGGGAGTTAGTCATTTGCTTTTAAAGGAAAAAATAGATGTTTTGATGCATTACACCAGAACGAACAGGAGTATGATAAGGCATGAATCTGATCTTCTTGCCCTGAGTGTTCTTGGAATAGATAATCTCTTGGTTCTTTCAGGAGATGATCCCAAAGGTGGAGATTACCCTTTTTCAACAAAAGTTGAGGATATAAGCATAGATGGGTTGATAAGGTTGATAAAGTTTTTAAACGAGGGAACAGATTTAGCAAACAATAATTTGAATGGTAAAACGGATTTCTTCATAGGTGCCGCGTTGAATCCGTATTCCCATGATATAGAAAGAGAGATTGAAAAAGCCAAGGCAAAGGTAGACGCTGGTGTCGATTTCTTTGTAACGCAACCCATATTCGACACCGATAAATTCAAGAGGTTTTTGGAC
>DQYP01000283.1 GCA_011043375.1 Thermotogaceae bacterium
GATGGTTTGAACAGAATCTATACTGCACAGAGGCTTTACATGTTCGCTTACAAGAAAACCATACACAACATCGAGCCGGCAGCTTGGGGTGGAATGCTCTGGAACGCATATGCAATTTGGAAAGAACAATAATACGATGTTGAATTAGAGTTAGAGAGGCCAGGGAGTTCAAAAGTCCCTGGCCTATTCATTAAAGGAGGGAAAACTTCCAAGTGATAAAGTACATAGTGAGAAGATTGATATTGGCGATACCAGTATTGTTTGGAGTGTCTATTATATCTTTCATAATAATCTCTGCTGCACCAGGTGATTTTCTTGATGTTTTGAGGATGAATCCTGCAGTTGGTGAGGCAACTATAAAGGCATTAGAAAGACAATTTGGTTTGGATAAAAGCCCAATAGTTCAATATTTTTTGTGGTTAAAAGAAGTTTTAAAGGGAAATTTTGGTTACTCATTCCAGTTTAGAAGACCCGTGTTTGAATTGATATGGGGAAGACTCGGTGCGACACTTTTGTTAACCATCACTACCATGATTTTTCAATGGACTATAGGAGTGGCCCTTGGTATATTCTCTGCCTTAAAGCGTTATACTTGGACGGATCAAGTTTTAACCGTGATTGCTTTTATTGGTATCTCCATACCCAATTTTTTCTTTGCCTTGCTGTTTTTGTATTTTGCAGCCAAAACAGGATGGTTCCCAATAGGAGGGATAATTTCAAAGAACTTCGATCAAATGAATGCATTTCAGAAGTTTCTTGATTATCTGTATCATGTGTTTGGGCCAATGTTAACTCTTGGAACAGCTGGGCTCGCAGGGATAATGAGACAAATGAGAGGACAAATGCTCGACCAGATGAATCAGGATTTTGTTATGTTTGCAAGGGCAAAAGGAATGCCAGAAAAGGTCGTTATATTCAAACATACCTTGAGGAATGCGATAAATCCACTTGTTACTATGTTCGGATATCAGATTTCAAGCCTTTTGGGCGGAGCCGTTTTAACTGAGACCGTTTTTGGATGGCCAGGAATGGGTAGATTGATAATACAGGCACTTTTGGCTCAAGATTTATATTTGGTGATGGCTTCCTTGTTGTTGAGTTCTTTGATGTTAATAATAGGAAATCTGATCGCTGATATTCTTCTGGCATGGGTTGATCCAAGAATAAGATATCGTTTCATGTAGGAGGATTGATACAGTGAACGAGAAAAAGAATGTGAATGATATAAATAAGAATATCGATGAACTCTTTGAGGTTGAGTACTTAAGTAGGTGGCGCTTGATACTGAGAGCTTTCAAACGTCACAGGTTGGGAACGGTTTCTTTTTGGATTTTGGTCGTTTTCTATCTTTTAGCCATATTCGCCGATTTTTTATCTCCATACAATCCTTATGAACAGAGTTTAACAACCAGATTTGCTGCTCCAACCAAGATCAGATGGACGTACAAAGGAAAATTCGTTGGACCGTATGTTTTCCCAATCATGGGTTATAGGGATCCTGTGACCTATGAAAGATATTATGTTGATGCATCTGAGATTGCTTATGTCAAGGGCCAAGATTCGAATGGAAAAAGCTTCGAAGTAGAAGTGGGAAAAAATGACGTAGAGAAGATAGTTTTGATGGTTGAAAAACGAGAAAAAGCCATTGGAGAAAAGGGAGAAATTTTGCTCAAAAGGAGTTCATCCGAGAAAAATATGATAGCTATAAATGAAGCCGAGCTCATAAAAAATGGTATCACGAGATTTTACGACAGCAATGAGGATACGATAAAGATATACACTAGAAATCCAATGTATTCATATAAATTGAAGAGGGTAGGTAATGTAAAACAAATATTGATAGAAAGAATATTGAAGAGTTTGATGATAATAAAAAAGGACAACAATGTAGAGATAATCGATTCACCGAAGATAGAGGACTTCGACTTTAAAATATACAGGATAAAGTTTTTCATAAGATCTTGGCATTACAAACTTTTATGGCTGATACCTACTGATGTGCATTTTTTTGGTGTGGATGAACCAGCCAAGCTGTATTTGTTCGGGTCTGATAAGTACGGTAGAGATGTATGGACGAGGGTATTGTTCGGTTCGAGAATTTCCCTCTCGATAGGATTCGTAGGTATAGCTATAACCTTCGTTTTGGGATTGTTCCTTGGGGGAATCTCTGGATATTTTGGTGGCTGGATAGATGAAGGAATGATGAGAGTTACCGAGGTGTTGATGTCCATCCCTAGCTTTTATCTGTTGATATCTTTGAGGGCCATTTTACCAATGGATCTACCATCGACCACAACTTATTTCATGCTCGTTGTGATTTTAAGTTTCATAGGTTGGCCGGGAATGTCGAGGGTTATAAGAGGGATGGTTTTGTCAATAAAACAAATGGAGTTTGTGGACGCAGCAAGAGCCATGGGTTTTCCTGCCGGTAGAATAATATGGAGGCATATATTGCCTAACACGGCAACCTACGTTATAGTGGCAGCCACCTTGAGTATACCGGGATACATATTGGGTGAGGCTGGATTGAGTTTCTTGGGGCTCGGAATAAGGGAGCCTCAATCGAGTTGGGGATTGATGCTCGCTCAAGCACAAGATATAACAGTTTTACAGCACTATCCCTGGCTTTTGATTCCTGGTGCATTCTTGTTCGCTGCTGTCTTGACTTTTAATTTGTTAGGTGATGCCTTGAGAGATGCATTCGATCCAAGATCCTTAGGCCAGTGATAAAAGCCCCCCTTAATAGGGGGCTTTTCAACATTCTGTTAACCACACGCTCATCTTGCCCTGTTCTCTGTTTGCCCAGACGAAATACGGTATCAGTCTGAATTTAACTGTTTTCGAAGAGGTTTTTAACTCACCCACTGAATTGTACAGCCTGTTTTTCCAAGCATCTTCCGTTAACAATCCTTCACCATCGAGAACAACTACTCCACCGAGTAAATTCTCAAGATATTTCGCTTCAACATTGTGAGAGATGTTCAATTTTGATGGATCGATATCTTTATTGTCAACTTGTTCAAAACAATAAACAATTGGACCTCTTTTGAAAGCGACTTTGCCAATATTTTCCTTAACCATTGGATGACTCTTTATCAATCTTACTTTCATTGGGAACTCTATTTCTAAAGTATCTTTTTTACCCCAAATCCTTCTTATTTCTAAGTAACCTTTATTAAATTTCATATCGACTTTTTCACCATTTACTCTGATTTCAAAATCCTCTTTTACCCATTCCGGTATCCTCAAAAATAGTGAAAATTCTTCTGGCTGATCTGCATGGATATCCATTTCGACTTTTTCGCTCCAAGGATACTCAGTTTTTTGAACAATTTTGATTTTCCTACCGAAATCCACTATTGATTCACTTGACTCATAGAAATTAACCCAAATTCCCTTATCAGAAACTGTATATATATAACCTGGAAACTGGGTCAATATTCGTATTATGTTCGTAGGACAACAGGCACAATCGTACCATTCTCTCCTTTTTTGATTTTCATCGGCTTCCAGGGGATTAACGTAAAAATATTTTTTTCCATCCAACGAAATACCTGGTAGTATCCCGTTGTATAGGGTTTGTTCCATCAGGTCCAAGAATTGCGAGTTCGCAGTTAAAAGAAACATCCTCCAATTCCACATGAAACTGGCTATGGCCGCACAAGTCTCAGCATATGCTTCTTTGTTGGGAAGTTCGTAATCCTCTCCAAAGGCTTCGCCTTCGTGCCGTGAGCCGATGCCACCTGTTATGTACATTTTCTTCTCTGTCATGTTCGACCACAGCTTTTTTAGTGTTTCAAGGAGTTCTTCATCACCGTTTTCCATATAAAGATCCGTTGCCCCACAGCACAGATAAACCATTCTAACGGCATGTCCAACGACTTCTTCTAATTTCTTGAATGGTTTATGGTCCGCAGTATATTTAGTGCCACCCGCATATCCTTTTCCACGATTATCTATAAAGAATTTTGCGAGATTCAGATATTTGTTCTCTCTGGTTTCCCTGTAAAGTTCGACAAGTGCCATTTCTATCTCCGGATGTCCCGGAGCACCTAACTTTTTGTTTTCACCAAAAACGCTCGCTATGTGGTCAGCGAATTTCCTTGCTACATTGAACAATTTGTCTTCCCCTGTAACCCTTTTGTGCAGTATCGCAGCCTGTATTAAATGACCAGCACAATACAATTCATGCATGTTTGCTAAATCCGTCCATCGATCTTTTTTCTTATCGAATGTGAAAAAAGTATTCAAATAACCATCTTCATCTTGAGCATCTTCAATTTCCCTTATTACTGCATCTATTTTTTGCTTGAGATCGTTATTCGATGGCAAATTTATCAAAGCGCTCGAAGCCGCTTCTAACCATTTGTAAACATCCGAATCGTTGAAGAAAAAACCTTGGAAATCCCCCTTGATTTTTCCAGATGCCCTTCTAAAGTTATCTATCCTTCCTGTTTTCTCTAATATCTCGTATTGATAAGGTATGGTAGTATTTACTACTCTACCCAGGTATTTTCCCATGAAACCTGATATTTTCACATTTTTCATTGGAATCGTTTTCAATACTGCATTGGGACTTCTTGAATTATCGAGTACGAACGTTCTATCCATATTTTCACCCCTTCAATCCAGTCAATGTGATACCTTGGACAAAGAATTTTTGACCTATGAAGAACAAGATTATTGGTGGCAATATCATAACTGTTGATGCTGCCATCAAATAATTCCACTGTCCCGTGTACATTCCAACGAATGTGGCTAATCCAACTGCAAGGGTGTATTTATCGGGATCATTCAAGTAAACTATTGGTCCCAATAAATCGTTCCAAACTGACATAAAAGTGAAGATAGCCACTGTTAATATCGCTGGCTTGGATAATGGGATGATGACTTTCCAGAGAACCTGTAAGGGAGTTGCACCATCGAGATAAGCGGCTTCATCCAATTCATAAGGTATCGTGAGAAAAAATTGTCTCAATAAAAATACATTGAACATCCCACCTCCAAACCAGGCAGGAACAGTTAGTGGAAGAAAAGTATTTATACCTCCCAAAGCTTTCCAAAGTAGAAAAGTTGGGATCAGTGTAACAACATATGGGACCATCAGCGAGGTGAGAAGAACGGAAAATATTTTATCTCTGCCCTTCCATCTGAGTCTGCTGAAAGCAAAAGCGGACATCGTTGATGTGATTATGACCCCAGCCTCAACGAATATTAAAATTGTTATGGTGTTCAATGCGTATCTTCCAAATGGAACAGCTGTTAGAGCTTCAGGGTAATTCTGCCACCTGAAAGGTCTTGGAATCCATTCGGGAGGTAAAATAAAGATTTGTCCGATATCCATGAAAGAGCTTCTAACAAGCCATATAAAAGGTAAAAGAAAACTCACAGATGCAACCAATAAAATTAAGTATATAATGATTTTACTGATAACTTTCGAATTTTTCTTAATAGGATTCATGTTATCTACCCCTTCCACCTTCGTAATAAACCCAGTAAGAGGATGTCTTGAAAATCAATAATGTCAAAACCAATATCATGATGAAGAGAATTGTCGAGAGAGCACTTGCATAACCCATCCTTCCATATTGAAAGGCATTTTGATATATGTAATAGCAATAAAGCATGCTCGCGTAATTTGGACCACCGTTAGTCATCAAATAAGGTTGAGCAAATGCTTGAAAAGATGATATTAAACCCATAACGAGGTTGAAGAATATGGTTGGAGTCATCATTGGAATCGTGACATGACGAAATTTGTGCCACCAATTTCCACCATCTATTGCGACTGCTTCATAAAGTTGCTGTGGAATTCCTTGAAGACCAGCCAAAAATATCATCATCGTGTATCCCATTCCCCAGGCGCTCATCATGATTAAAGAAGGTATCACTTGGTGTTCATCGTATATCCATTGTAATCTTGAAAGACCAAAGATTTCCAAGATGTAATTCAATAACCCAAAATCTGGATTGAAAAGCCACAACCAAACGACCGCATTTGCAATCGCTGGAACAATCGAGGGTAGGAAGAAAATAGTTCTAAACAGTGGCAAAGCTCTTATCTTCCGATTGAGCAATAAAGCAGCTAAAAAGGCTGTAACCATTGATACTATGACGCTTCCACCAGCGAAATACAATGTCACTATTATCGATTTTTTGGCAATAAAATCATCAAAAAAGATCTCTTTGTAGTTTGCTAACCCTATGAACTCTGGAGATCCGGCTACAGACCAATCGGTAAAGCCAATCACAAAGGAAGCGATCATTGGCCCAAGGTTCCAAATCAAAAAACCTAAGATGGCAGGAAGTGCAAGAATTATTCCCCATTTAAGTTCGAGTTTTCTCATCTGAAATCATACCTCCTCGATAAAAAACAGAGGGGGTACCCCCTCTGTTTTACTTATCGTATCTACCCTGAAGAAGGGGAGCTATCTTCTTTGCCATGCTGTCACAAGCTTCTTGAGCTGTAACTTTTCCGTACAGTATGTTACCGACTTCTTGATACATTATATCAGCAATTTTGTTCCAGTTCCTCAGATAATAACTCGGTGCTCTTCTACCGTAGTTCAAAAGATAATCTATAACTGCTTCTTTGTATTCTGGTGGATGAACCTTGGGATCGAGCCATTTCTCCAGATATTTAGGATCTTTGTACCACCAAATTTGTAATGGCATCCAAAGACCTCCTCTTATCAGTGGAAGAACTTTTTCACTATCTGTGGACCACTTGTACAATTCCCAAGCAGCTTTTAGGACTTCTGGATCATCTTTAACAGCTTTGGTAAATATAACATTTGGTGCTCCCAATTCGAGACAAACCGGTTTTTCGAACCTTGGAAGAGGAGCAACTCCGAGCTTTAATCTGCCTTTTTTGGCGAGATCTCCGAGATCTAGCAATGCCCATTGACCATTTATGGCCATTGCTACCCTCTTGGTTTGAAGAGCAATATGGAACGATGGGAATGCTTCAAGTTGAGCTGGGGTTGGTGCCACGTGATATTTATTCACCAAATCTCCGAAGGCTTGGAGTGCTTCAACGGCTTCTGGCTGATTTATCAAAGGAACTTTACCCTCTTCATCACAGATATCTCCACCATTTGACCAAATGAATGGTAAGAAGTGTCCCCACCATCTTCCAAATACCACACCGTAGGTCTTTATGTTCTTCGGATCGAATCCTGGTTCGTTGGGATGCTTTCCGTTCTTGTCAACTGTGAGTTTTATAGCAGTATCGATAAATTTATCCCATGTCCATTCCTCAGGATTTGCAGGTGGATAAGGTACACCTGCTTCATCGAATAGTTCTTTGTTATACCACAGTACCATAACTTCTGCAGCAAGATTGGTGCCGAATGTTTTCTTGCCACCACCGTACCAGTACCACGTCATTGGGAGCCTGTTTTCAATTTGAACGGATGGATCTGAGTCTTGTTTTATGAGTGGAAGTATATCCATAACCTCGCCTTTTTCTGCCCATTCGAACGCCAATCCTTCACCAAGTTGGGCAACGTGAGGTGGTTTCCCTCCAGCCAACATCGCACTTATCTTTTCATCATAATTACTTGGTACATGAATCGCTTTTACTTTTATTCCTGGATACGCCTTTTCGAATGCTTTCAACATATCTTCTTGCGCCTTTCTCTCAAGCGGACTACCCCAATACATATAAGTCAGAGTTATCGTTGAAAACGCCATTGAAACCGTTAAAAGCAAAACTAACAAGAACACTAATTTTTTCACAGCGATCCCCTCCTATTTTTTTTTAAAGTCAAGAAAAGTGAAAAAATTTTTGAAAATCCGTATTTAACTTAACACCTCCCTTTCAAGATCTTTCGGAATCGATCCATGGAAACTCTGCTATTCTCAAATTACTACAACCGTATGGTATCAACTGAATATCCTCAACTTGATCGGTTATGTCGTTTGTGGAAACCTTTGGAATTGGTCCTGCTGAATTATCAACGATTTTCCAATTGTTTAATTTGAATCCTTTAGTGTGTATGATTATAGGTGGGTTGTCGGGATTGAAGGGTTCAGAGTATGTGTTTAATTTTTCGACTTCGAAATCTTGTGAAAGATCTAAAGCGTAGTTCCAAGGTGTTCGAGGATAAACTTCGTAGTCAGCAAAGGGTTCTTCGCGCGCAACTTTTTTCCATTCTTCACCTATTCTCAGTCCAAAGAGCAGAGGGCCTCTTTCAACACTTATCGAATCTTGGTACCACTTCGAAAACCTTATCTTTGGTGAGAAGCGGATCCTTACAGTGTTTTTTCCGGGTTTCAGCTTTTTGATTTCAATAAAATCTCCTTTCTCAATTTCGAAATTCTCATCATTCACTTTTAAAGATAAATGATCTGACCAATTTGGTATTCTCAATTTCAAGGCTATTTCTCGTTCATCCTTCAGGATTGTTATGTTCACCTCATCGTCGAATGGATAATCTGTTTCTTCTATGATTTCTATTTTTGAGCCATTGGAAAATTCATATTCTAATTTGCATGGAGCATAAGCTAAATTAACGAAAGTGTTTTCCTCAATCATCCAAAGATTTGAGACGAACTTTGGCCATCCTTGATGCATGTTGGCTGTGCAACATCCGAAATTTGGCTCTAACCCAAAGATGTTTGAATCATCACCGTTATTATACCAATTCCTTGGTGCAATATTGCAAAGCACTTGATTGACCTGCTGATCGTATTGATGGGCACAAAAATCCGGTTTTATAGTAGCTGGAAGCGCGTTGTAAGCTACCTTTTCTAGGATATCCCCGAAAACCGGCATACCAAAGATTTTGAAAAGGTTCTCAAGAGAGAACATGTATTCCACTACCGCACAGAGTTCAGTACCTTGTGTAGGATTTTTTCCATTTAGATGTTCATCTCCACTGAACATTCCATTGGGCATTCCATGATATTTCATTACATCTTCGATTGCTTTGAATACCAACTTTTTGTACTTTTCATCTCCGTATCTCAAATATTTCAAAGCTGGTTCCTTGAATGCCATCGCAACATTCACAATATGTGTTGTGTGGTATTTATAGAAAAGGTCTTGCACTTTTGCCTTTGATATTCCAAACTTTTCAGGAGAATCAAGCAAACCTTCAAAATCACCTTTAGATAAAAGTTCATGAAATTCTTCCCAGTTCAAATAATAATCAGTGGGTTTTTTATAAGGAAAATCTTCGAACAGATGACTCCAATTGATCGATTGCTCAAATAGGCTATCTATAAGATCAATGAGAAATTCATCTTTACTTCTTTCATAAAGCCAAAAAATGGATAAAACATTTTCAAACCCCCTCGCGGTAGCCCACATTTTCAAGGGATGTGATCTCAAACTCTTCAACTGATACCTAAAATACTTTTTTAAAAAAGATGGAACCCTGTTATCTTTGGTTGCTTCATAATATTGGGTTATAACTTTGAGCATCACCATTCTTGGCCACCAATCTTTATTACTCTCTGGCCCAAAGAAGCCATCCGATCGCTGGCTATTCAACGTCCACTCTATCCATTTTTTTGATTTTTCTATCAAACTCTTGTCTTCAAGTATATAAGCCAAAGGTATCAATCCATCGCAATAATACGGACCTCTCTCCCAGTTTTCACCATTACCACCAAGCCATCCACTGTTCAACCCAACATCTTCCCAGATCTCTTCGAGATTTCCCGTTAATCCATTCGCTTGGATCTCGAGTTGTTTTTTTAACCATCCAATTGGTTTTATTGATCCCAACGGTATGTTCTGAAAGGTCGGTTTTTTCACTATCAAACCTCCTTGCTTTTTAAGCTCCATGGTGGTGATATCAATTATGTTATCTCTTCCTTAGCTTCTATCATCACTACTAGTTAACACTATCCTCGAGACTTATGTTCGTATTCTCTGATATCTTCGATGTCCAGATCTATGATTTTCTGATAGATCCCAAGGGCTTTTTCTAAATTTCTTTCCCTTATTTTTTCGAACAATAATCGATGATATGGTA
>DQYP01000239.1 GCA_011043375.1 Thermotogaceae bacterium
CCAGCATTTGCAAGGACATCTGGAAGTACAAAAATACCTTTCTCATAGAGTATTTCATCTGCTTTTGGAACAACTGGACCGTTGGCTAATTCTAAAATATATCTCGCCTTTATCTTGTCAGCATTTTCTTCTGTTATAACATTTTCTATAGCAGCCGGTACGAGTATATCAACATCCAGTTCCAAGAGCTCTTCATTTGTGATATTACCCACTCCATTGAAATCAACAACGCTTCCGATGCTTTTTTTGTGTTCTAAAACTTCATTGTATGACAAACCATTCTGACTATAAATTCCACCCTTCGAATCGGAAACCGCGACAACTTTAATTCCTGCTTCACTCAAAAATTTCATTGCAAACGAACCAGCATTTCCAAATCCCTGAACAGCAGCAGTGAGACCCTGAAATTCTTCATTTTTAACTTTCAATGCTTCTCTCAAAACAAAAAATCCACCTCTGGCTGTAGCGGTGTCCCTGCCTTTCGATCCACCAACGATTTCCGGTTTACCAGTTATAACAGCGGATTGTTGTGAACCAACAAGTTTGTTGTACTCATCCATCATCCAGGCCATTATTTGTGGAGTTGTGTAAACATCGGGAGCTGGAATATCTTGATCCGGCCCTATGTATCTATATATAAGACCTATATATTCCCTCGAAAGTCGCTCAAGCTCCCCAAGGCTCAATTTTTTAGGATTAACACGAATTCCTCCTTTTCCACCACCATATGGAATACCTACTACCGCGTTCTTGATGCTCATCCACGCCGACAGAGCTATGACTTCATCTTTAGTTACATCAGGATGATAACGAATTCCTCCCTTCGTAGGTCCAAGTGCAAGGTTATACTGTGATCTCCAACCGGTAAATACCTCAATCCTTCCGTCATCCATTCGAACGGGTATGTTCACTTCTATCACTCTTGTCGGTTTTGAGATGATCTCTACGATGTGTTCTGGAAGTTTCATGATTTTCGCTGTCTCTCTGAGCTGTGTGAGAAAATTTTCATAAGGATTCAATAACATAATGGCACCTCCCCAAATTTTGATAAAAAAATCAATGAGATAAAAGTTGCCGATATTATATAACGTGATGCTCTCTCTAATACAACAATGAGTTAAAAAAGAATTGAAAAGAAATTAAAAAGATGAAATGATGAAACGAGGGTAATGTCTTGATAAAATATATAAAATTCAATTGTTATATATAGGATCCGATATCCTCAAAATGGTATAATTAATTTAAAACATGTGATTATGAAAAAATGGAGGCGATTTTAGTGTTTCTTTCAAACAGGGTTCAAAGGATGCAAGCCTCTCCCATTAGGAAATTAATCCCTTATGCAGATCAGGCGAAGAAACGAGGAATAAAAGTTTACCATTTGAACATCGGTCAACCGGATATAGAAACACCTCCCGTTTTCTTCGAGTATATAAAAAAATACAGTAATAAAATCATCAGTTATACTAACTCTGCGGGCCTTTACGAACTCAGAGAAAAGTTTGCGGAATATTATTCGAAATATGGAGCAGAACTCTCGGCAGAGGAAATAATGATAACGGTTGGTGGAAGTGAAGCGGTCACATTTGCCATCGCTGTAGTGGCTGATCCCGGGGATGAAATAATAGTCGTCGAACCATTTTACGCAAATTATAATGGTTTTGCATCATTGTTGAATGTGAATTTGGTCCCTGTTGTGTCAAAAGCAGAAAAAGGTTATGCTTTACCTGAAAATAAAGAATTTGAACTGAAAATCACCTCAAGGACCAAAGGGATATTGTTCTCAAATCCTTCCAATCCAACCGGAGCCGTTTACTCTAAACAAGATATTTTGAGAATACTTGAATTGGCGAGAAAATATGATTTGTACGTTATAGTCGATGAGGTTTACAGGGAATTTGTATTTGATGGATTGAAGCCTTTTTCAGTGATGGAATTCAAAGATCACTGGGATAGGATAATAATGGTCGATAGTCTCTCGAAAAGATTCAGCCTATGTGGCGGCAGGATAGGGACGTTCGTCACCAAAAACAAAGAAATTCTCGACATGGTGATGAAGATGGCTCAAAGTAGACTATCGCCTCCCATGATCTCTCAAATAGGTTCTATAGGTCTTTTAACACTCGATGAAAGATACTTCAAAGAGATTTCTGAGGAGTACAGGAAAAGACGTGATGTGGTGTTTGAAGAAATTTCAAAGATAGAAGGTGTTGTTTGTAAGAAACCAAAAGGTGCTTTTTACATGTCGGTGAAATTACCCATAGATAATTCTGAAAAATTTGTTAAATGGATGCTCACTGATTTCAACGTTAATAATTCGACCACCATGGTGGCACCGCTGACAGGCTTCTATGCAACCGAGGGCGCTGGCAATGATGAAATAAGAATCGCTTATGTCCTTGAAACAGATTCCTTGAAGCGTGCCTGCAATATTTTGAGATTGGGAGTTCAAGAATACAACAAAGTGAGGGAAAAAGAATCTGAGGTACAGGAGACTACATGATTGGAATGTGAAACCTACAGAAGCAATCAAAATTCAAAAGGAATTCAGAGAAAAATTAACCTTGGAATTTCCAGCGGTTAATGTCAAGAAAATCGCTGGTGTTGATGTTTCATTCAAAGATAATTTTTCATTCGCTATAGTCGTAATTCTTTCTTTTTCAACACTCGAGGTTTTAGAGGTAAAATTCTTTAAAAGAAAGATAGATTACCCATACATACCTGGCCTTTTATCCTTCAGAGAAGGACCTGTTTTTCTGAATGCGTGGGAAAAAATAAAGATGGAACCCGATATAGTTTTCTTCGATGGTCAAGGAATCGCACATCCACGTGGTTTTGGTTTGGCTGCTCATATGGGGTTGTTCATAGAAAAGCCGACGATCGGCGTTGCTAAATCGAAACTCTACGGTGTGTATGAAGAACCACCTCAAGAATCCGGTAAATACACCTACCTTTACACAAAAAATAACCAAAAAATCGGTGCTGTTGTTAGAACGGTCGCGAATCAAAATCCAATATTCGTCTCACCTGGCCACTTGATGGATATTGAAAATGCCGTTGAAATGACTTTGAAGTGTGTCAGAAATCATAGAATACCAGAGCCAACACGACTTGCGCATATTTACTCCCAAAAAGTCAAAAAAGGTGAGCTGAAAGAGTTCGAAAAGGGTGATCAGATCCGCTTGATTTAAAGGTTGAGAGTACGAACTAATCAAGCACTTTCGGAGTGTGTTGTGCATGTCTAAAACGATATTGAGAGCCAAGAAGATCAACAAAGACTTTGCCGGTGTTCAGGTTTTGTTTGATATTTCGATAAGTGGTGAACGTGGCCAAGTTCACGGCCTCATAGGTGAGAATGGTGCTGGAAAATCAACACTTATGAAAATAATAGCAGGTTTCCTGCAACCTTCAAGTGGAAGGATACTCATAGATAATAAACCAGTGAATCTCAAAGATCCTGCGATGGCCAAGAGAATGGGGATAACGATGATACATCAGGAATTGAACTTGGTTGAAGATTTGAAAGTGTATGAAAACATATTCCTTGGAAAGGAAATAAAGCAAGGGATGTTGTTGAATAAAAGAAATATGATACATCGTTCTAAAGAGATCTTGAAAGAGCTCGGTGAAGAAGAAATTGATCCACTTGAAGATGTGAGAAATTTATCCGTTGCGAAAAAGCAGATGGTAGAAATTGCCAGGGCGATATCTGAAAATTCAAGAATATTGATAATGGATGAGCCAACATCCGCACTCACTGATTATGAAACCGAGATACTCTTCAAACTCATAAAAGAATTGAAACAAAAAGGCGTCTGCATATTCTATGTTTCTCATAGATTGAAAGAAGTAAAGGAGATATGCGATGTTGTAACGGTATTGAGGGATGGTAGGGTGATTGGTGAATATGATGTGTCAAATGTTTCGGAAGTAGAGCTGGCGAATGCTATGGTCGGAAGAGAGATCAAAAACATGTATCCACAAAAGCCAATACCAAAGGACGAGGTGATCATCGAAGTTAAAAATTTGAACGTACCTGGATTGGTAAAGGATGTGAGTTTTCAATTAAAAAAAGGTGAGATACTTGGATTCGCTGGACTCGTTGGAGCTGGTAGAACCGAGATGGCCGAGGCCTTGGTAGGATTGAGGAAAAAAGCTTCCGGAGAGATATTTTTAAATGGAGAACATGTTTATATAAACAACTACGAGGATGCCAAGCAACTTGGAATATCTTATCTCCCAGAAGACAGAAAACAAAACGGTTTGGTCTTGGATATGAACATAGTCAACAACATAACGCTGATATCACTTGAAAAATACATGAAACTTTTGATCGACAAAAAGAAGGAAATGGAGAAAGCAAAAGAGTACAGAGAAAAGTTTGATATAAGATGTAGAGATCTGTTTCAGGAAGTTAGATATCTGAGTGGTGGTAATCAACAAAAAGTGGTTCTTTCAAAATGCCTCGAAGTGGAACCTCAGATTTTGATATTAGATGAGCCAACGCGTGGTATAGATATCAACACGAAATATCAGATATACCAATTCATAGCGAATTTTGTAAAAAGCGAGAAGTCCTGTATTGTGATATCATCCGAGCTTCAGGAGATAATAGGATTGTGCAACAGAGTACTTGTGATGAGAGAAGGAAAAATCGTGGCCGAGTTGATGGGTAAAGAAATAAATGAGGAGGAGATAATACTCTATGCCACTGGAATCAAAGAGGAGGTTTATTGATTATTTCAAAAATTTCAATTACGAAAAACTTGGTTCTCTCATAGCACTCGCCGCTCTTTTTATCATCTCTGGAATAGCAAATCCAATATTCTTTAGACCGTTGAACATAATGAACATTCTCAGGCAGATATCTTACGTTGGAACAATAGCACTTGGAATGACCTTCGTAATAATTTCCGGTGGAATAGATCTTTCAGTCGGGTCATTGATGGCTTTATTGGGTGGAATAATGATAATCGTCATAAATCAATTCGGTGGTAACGTGCTTGCGATACTGATCGCAATGGTGGTGGGTGCTGGGCTTTCCGTGGTTTTGGGGTTTGGAACTGGGTTACTCATAACCAAGGGTAAAATAGCACCATTCATAGCCACCCTTGGCACGATGGCAATATACAGATCGTTAGTTCTGTATTTCGCTAACGGTGGAGAATATCGATCAATTTCTTCTATATATCCAAAGATCGGTGGAGGGAAGATTCCGCTTGGAGAATCTTTTTTCATTCCAACTCCCGTTATAATCTTCTTCGTATATGCAATAATCTGCCACATCATCCTCGATAAAACCAGATTCGGCAGGTACGTGTATGCGATAGGTTCAAACGAGTCAGCAGCGATTTATTCTGCTATAAAAGTTGACAGGGTTAAAACGATGACATACATGATCGTCGGGTTCTCAGTTTTTCTAACCTCTTTGATGTTGTCCTCACGAATGAATTCCGTTAGCTCCACGAGCGCTGGACTCGGATTCGAATTAGATGCAATAGCTGCAGTTGTGATAGGTGGTACCAGTATGAAAGGCGGCAGAGGTTGGATATGGGGAACTGTTTTTGGAGCTATAATACTTGGAATTATAAACAACATGTTGAATCTCTTGAACGTTTCTCCTTACCTTCAGGGTGCGGTAAAAGGGCTTGTCATAATTGGTGCGGTTCTGATCCAACGAAAAAGGTCTTAATTCATATAGAATGGGGGAGTTGAGTGAGAATAAAACTCGGTCTCGATAGGTTGATAGAAAGTGAATTCAGAGATCTGGCCAAAAAGAGAGTTGGTTTGATAACCAACGCATCGGGTGTAACTGGTGATCTTGAAATGAACATAGATGTGTTCTTGAAAAACAGAGTAAATCTAAAAAAAATATTCTCTCCAGAACATGGTTTGTTCATGACGCACCAAGATGGTGAAATCATTGAGAATCAGAAATTGAGAGGTACGAATATTGAGATAGTGAGTCTTTATTCAATGAAGAGATCACCGTCAAGAGAAGATCTTGAAAATATAGATGTGCTCGTTTATGATATTCAAGATGTCGGTCTCAGATTTTATACATACATATACACGCTAAGGTATTGTATGAAAGCAGCTGCCGATAGTGGAAAGGAATTCATTGTTCTCGATAGACCCAATCCTCTATCCGGTGATGTTGTGAGAGGGCCGGTGATAAAAGACGAGTTTGAATCTTTCGTTGGCGGCTTGAGGCTTCCTATAAGATATGGTCTCACCGTTGGAGAGCTTGCCCTCTATATAAAGAAATTCGATAAATTGGACCTCAACTTGAAAATCATTGAAATGGATAATTGGGAACGGAGAATGTATTATGACGACACGGGATTATTCTGGAATGTTCCATCTCCGAATCTTCCAACTTTTGAAAGTGTTATTTGTTATGTTGGTAACTGTTTGATTGAAGCCACGAATATAAGTGAGGGAAGAGGTACAACGAAACCATTCCAATTCATTGGTGCTCCATGGATAGATGAGAACATACTCTACCAAGAGTTGAAAAGAAAGAATATCCCGAAGGTTGCCTTTAGAAAAAGGGTATTCATGCCGAGATTTTCAAAATTCGCAAATCAGGAGTGCAAGGGAATAGAGGTTTTTCCAAAAGACAAAGAAGCCGATTTTCTCAGGTTCATAGTGGAATTTTTTAAAACAATTAATGAATTATGGCCCGATAAATTTAATATGAGAATCAACGAAGAAGGCGTTGTTTTCGACAATCTCGCTGGAACCGATTCCTTGAGAAAAATGATATTTTCGAACATCGATACGGATGAAATACTGGAAAGCTGGAAAAAAGATGAACAAGAGTTCAAACAAAAAGTAGAAGAATTCTTTCTATATTGAAAAACCGGGAAATCTCCATGATTTCCCGGTTTTTCGATCTAACAGTCATTAATAATCTTCACTCAACAATTCAAAATATGCTTTTGGATGCGCACATGCCGGACATTTTTCAGGTGGTTCTGTTCCTTCGTGTATGTATCCGCAGTTTCTACATTTCCATTTCACCGATTTTTCTCTCTTGAAGACCCTATCTTTTTCGATATTCTCAAGTAAGGCAAGATATCTCTTCTCGTGCTGCTTTTCCGCAACAGCTATCGCTCTGAACACGGCTGCGATCTCTGGAAAACCTTCTTCTTCTGCAACTTTAGCGAATTCTGGGTACATCTTCGTATGCTCATAATTTTCACCAGCTGCGGCAGCTTTGAGATTTTCTGCAGTGGTCCCGATCACACCTGCGGGGAATGATGCTGTGATCTCAACTTCTCCTCCTTCAAGGAATTTGAACAACCTTTTGGCATGTTCTTTTTCGTTATCTGCTGTTTCCAAGAAAATGGCTGCTATCTGTTCATATCCTTCCTTTCTCGCTTGTGATGCAAAGTAGGTATAGCGGTTTCTCGCCTGCGATTCACCAGCAAAGGCAGTCAATAAATTTTTCTCCGTTCTGGTTCCCTTGATACTAGCCATTATTTTACCTCCTTGTTGGTCCACAAGCCGTGGACATTACAGTATTCTCTTCCAAGAATTTCTTTACCTTCTGGTATTTCAAAAACAGCTTCTGGTTTATCTCCTGGTTTAAGAAACTTTTTGTGAACAACACCGTCAACAACCAATTCTATCCATTCTATGTAGTGTTTCTCTTCCATTGGATGTAAGGCATTTTCCCCTACTACCACAACGTATGCACCGTTTTCCCTCTTTATGAAAGGAACATGCTTTTCTTGAGACGTATCTGCTGTTCTCTCTTCCATGAGTTTCATTGGTTTACCACAACAAACGAGTTCCCCAGCACCCTCATGCAAAACTTCCACTATATTTCCACAAATTTCACATTTATAAACCTGTGTCTTTTTAGTCACACTATCATCCTCCTACAATTTTTTATAACAGAACCACCAATCGTAACACTCTATTTCACCTTTGGATTTCATCTTTTCCCTTTCTTTGATCTGATCAACAGTACCAGCAGGAGGTACGATCACCTTATCACCGATCAATTCGTTGTCTGGCCACTTGTGAGGCAATGCGACTTTATTTTTATCACTTATCTGCAGAGCTTTCAATGCTCTGAGTATCTCATCCCAGTCCCTTCCGACCTCCGCTGGGTAATAAACGATCGCCCTTATCACACCGTTTGGATCCACTATGAACACGGCTCTTGCAGTCATTGTTGCTCCTTTGGGTATCATTCCCAACGTCTCCGCCACGTTGCCCCTGTCATCGGCGATCACTGGAAACTCAATTTCTTCACCGAGTTTATCCTTTATCCATTCCATCCACTTCAAATGTGAAAAAACCTGATCTACACTCAATCCTATTACCTCGGCTCCTAATTCTTTGAATTTTTCCAATCGCTTCTGCATACCATAGAATTCCGAAGTACACACAGGTGTGAAATCAGCTGGGTGACTGAACAGTACAAACCATTTTCCTTTAAAGTCATCTGGTAACTTAATATTTCCACGTGTCGTCTTCACTTCAACCTCAGGAAATTTTTCACCTATCACTATCATCGTATCACACTCCTCTCATTCTTTTTCTTGTATCAACGGAACATACTTTCTCTGAGCAAGTTCCCTATCGAGCATGAACAATCCGTTATGACTATCTCCTATGAGCTTCAACTCGTTTATTATCTCTCTGTCGTTTTCTTCTTCTTCGACTTGTTCATCGATATACCATTGTAAAAAATTGTAAGTTGGTCTGTCCTTCAACTCTTCCGCGAGATCCACCAAATTGTTTATACACTGTGTAATGTGTTGTTCGTGCTTCAAAGTTTCTTCAAAGGCATGCAGTGGAGAATCCCATTTGTGTGGAGGTTCCTTCAAAGAAAGAAGTTTCACACTTTCACCTTGGGATAAAAGATAATTGTATATCTTCATCGCATGATCCATTTCTTCCTTGTATTGAACCATCATCCAATTCGCAAACCCCTTTAAACCTATTGAATCAAAGTAAGCAGACATCGACAAATAAAGATATGCAGAATACAATTCCTCATTTATCTGCCTATTCAAAGCATCCGCCATCTTTTCTTTCAACATCTTACCATCTCCCTCTATTCTTCATCGAAATCATCTTTTGAAGCTCCACATATTGGGCACACCCAATCATCGGGTAAATCTTCAAAAGGCGTTCCGGGTGCTATTCCACTGTCTGGATCTCCTTTTTCAGGATCATAAATATATCCACACAATTTGCATACATACTTTTTCATTTTTTCAACCTTCTATTTTTAATTATCATAAATCTATTTAAATCTATTTGATTAATCTTTATTTATTATACCACGGTAAATATGACCCCATCTAATGTAACAAGAAGTTGAAAAAGTAAAACAACAAAAAAAGGGCTACACCTTGATAAAATTTGTTTGAAAACAAACCCAAAAGGAGGTGTAGCCCCATGAAAAACATTCATCTAAAAACAATAATACCACAAAAAAGGGAAAAGGGAGGAAAGAGATTTTTGGAAGGAGAGTTGAGAAGATATTGGAATGCAGTTAACAGATTGAGACTCTTGTTCAGTTTCCTAAGCTTTTTAGGTTACTCGTAAATTAGTTTTTATATTAGACAGAGTGGCTTTTTCTCTAAATAATTTTTTTCTACTATGGTTTTGTAACAAAAATCTTAAAAAAACTCTTCA
>DQYP01000316.1 GCA_011043375.1 Thermotogaceae bacterium
AATCTCATTGGAAGGATGTTTTTTTATTATCTTCAGTTTCTCTGGTCTTATAGAAACACTTATTTTTTCACCGACTTTGACTTCAAAGTCTTTATAACACCAAATATCTTTCAATTCACTGGTTTCAAGAAGTACATAGTCCCCTTTTATGTTTTTCACGGTTCCTTTCAAGAAATTTGTTTCACCAATGAAATTTGCAACGAAGGAGTTTTTCGGGCTTTCATACACCTGTACCGGAGTTCCAACCTGTATTATCTTTCCCTCATTCATAACGGCGAGATGATCTGATATTGAGAGGGCTTCATTTTGATCGTGAGTAACATATATGAAGGTTATTCCAACCTCATCATGTATGTTGTCTAATTCTATCAACATATGTTGACGAAGTTTAGCATCCAGAGCAGCTAAGGGTTCATCAAGCAGGAGAACACTCGGTTCGTTTACGAGTGCACGTGCAATTGCTACACGTTGTTTTTGTCCTCCAGAGAGTTGTGAAGGTTTTTTGTTTTCATGTCCGTTCAATCTCATCAGATCTATCATATCCATCACTTTCTTTCTTATTTCGGTTTCGTTCTTTTTCTTTATTCTCAGACTGAATGCTATGTTGTCAAAAACCGTCATGTGAGGAAACAATGCGTAGTTTTGAAACACGGTGTTTACTTCTCTTTTATTAGGGGGAAGATGATTTATGATTTTTCCATTCAGTATGATTTTACCTTTCGTTGGTTCTTCAAGACCAGAGATCATTCTCAATATAGTGGTTTTACCACAACCAGAGGGGCCGAGCAATGAAAAAAACTCCCCTTTTTCTATGGAGAGGTTCACATTATCAACTGCCACAAAATTTTCATCGAATACCTTTGTTATATCCTTCAATTCAATCGAAAATTCTCCCAATACATTTTCCCCCTGTGGTCTATAAAGGATTTAATTGGGGATCGAGTAATGAAATTTTATCATATTTATACACCAGAAGTCTCGAATTTATCAAGGAAATGAATGACAACATCTGTGGTAAAATAGCGTTGAAGATGAAAAAGTGTCGAATAGCTACGGTTATGTCCATCAAATTCTGCGTGTCCACCTCGATTTAAGAACTAAATCGGAGTTCCCTAAACTTTCATTTTAAAAAAGATCAGCATAGAAAATCATATACTGGTATAATACAGCAAGGAGGTGATTCAAGTGTTATTCAAGGAACTTGGAAAAACTGGTAGACAAATCCCCGCATTGGGTCTTGGAACTTGGGGAATAGGTGGCTTCGAAACCCCTGATTATTCAAAGGACGAGGAATACGTTCAAATTCTGGAGAAAGCGATCGAAATGGGGTTCACTCACATAGATACGGCGGAGTACTATGCAGCTGGTCACACCGAGGAAATAGTTGGAAAGGCCATAAAAAAATTCAATCGCTCCGATCTTTTCATAGTTTCAAAAGTTTGGCCCAATCATTTGAGAGAAAGAGAATTGTTGAGTTCATTGGAAAACAGTCTTAGAAGACTTCAAACTAACTATATAGATCTTTACTTGATACACTGGCCGAATCCCGACATACCCCTTGAGGAAACATTCACGGCAATGGCAAGAGCTGTTGACGAAGGGTTAATCAAGTATGTTGGAGTTTCAAATTTTGACAGGAAGCTTCTTGAAGAGGCTATCAGTAAATCTAAAGTTCCAATAGTGTGTGATCAGGTTCTTTACAATGTGGAGGAGAGAGGCCCAGAAAAGGATGGACTTTTGAATTTTTGTCAAAAGGAAGGTATAACTTTGACCGCTTATTCTCCTCTGAATCGTGGTATTTTGAGTATGAGAGTCAAAAATGAGCTTGAAAAAATATCTAAAAAATATGGTGCCACTATATTCCAAATAATGCTCGCGTGGTTAATTTCAAAGAATAAAGTTGTCGCCATTCCAAAAGCTGGTAGGATTGAACATCTGCGTGAAAATTTAAAGGTACTCGATCTAAGACTCTCTGAGGAAGAAATACGATTAATAGATGATCTAAAATGAGAAGGTGGGTATAAATAAAGGTGTTAATAGTACGATACGGCGAAATAGCTTTAAAGCACAAAAACAGAAGAAGATTTGAAAAAAAATTAACAAACGATATTTTGAATGTTCTCAAAAAAAATGGTTTCGAATCCAGGGTAAAACTCCTTTGGGGAAGAATTTTGGTGTACACATCCAATAAAGCACTCGAGATCGTAAAAAAGATTCCGGGGATAGTTTCAGTATCAGTAGCTGAGGAAATGGAGTACGAATGTGTGAAGCCCTTTCTCTTGAAAGAACTGAGAAAATACGAGCCAGAGAGCTTCAGAGTTTCTACTCATAGGGTTGATAAAAGCTTTTCGAAGACTTCGATGGACATTGACAGAGAGATAGGAGCTTTTGTAGTTGAGAACTTTGGTTGGAAGGTGGATTTAAAAGATCCAGATTTGATCGTTGGAATAGAGATAATCGATGGTAAAGCGTATGTTTTTTTTGAAAAAGTCAAGGGTATAGGGGGATTACCTTCGGGCTCCCAGGGAAGATTAATTGCATTGGTGAGTAGCGGAATAGATTCTCCAGTTGCAACCTTTATGATGCTAAAAAGGGGTGTTGATGTAATAGTAATGCATTTCTATCAAACACTTAGGGAGAAAAAATTGGTCGAAGAAATCGTGCGGATTTTGAACGAGTACTCGGTTAAAGATTTAGAACTCATCAGCATAGATCATCATGAAAGTATGAATCCTATAGTTTCAGCGTTGGATGAGATTAAAAGAGTTGAATGGACTTGTTTGATTTGCAAAGTCAATATGTTAAAAACGGCAGAAAAAATAGCAAAAGAGAAAGGGGCACTCGGTATAATCATGGGAGATTCGCTTGGACAGGTTGCTTCACAAACTTTGACAAATTTATATATTGAGAGTTCTGTCGTTGATATACCGATATATAGGCCTTTGATAGGTCTCGATAAAGAGGAGATCATCGAAGTGGCCAAGAAAATAGGTACCTTCAATGTGTTCATGAAAAATCCAAATGCTATGTGTGCTTTCAGGCCCAACAGAGTGGTGACTCAAGGAAAGTTAGAAGAATTCAAAAGAATAATGAAAAAGTTAGAGGAAAAGAAAATTTTTTAGAGAAGGTGATTTGGATGAAAATAAGTTTCACCGATACAACTCTTAGGGATGCACATCAATCTTTACTTGCAACCCGTATGAAGACGGAAGATATGATTGATGCTTTGGAATATATAGATGAAGTCGGATATCATGCAATAGAGATGTGGGGAGGAGCAACTTTCGATGTGTGCGTGAGATTTTTAAACGAGGATCCTTGGAATAGGATCAGGGAAATTAAAAAAAGGGTCAAGAATGTGAAATTGCAGATGCTTTTACGGGGACAGAATCTTGTGGGATACAGGCATTATGCAGATGATACTGTTGAGCTATTTGTCAAAAAAGCAGTAGAAAATGGGATAGAAATAATACGTGTGTTTGATGCACTGAATGATATCAGAAATCTTCGAAAATCCATAGAGGTGGCGAAGAGAGAAGGTGCTCATGTACAAGGTGCCATATCTTATACGGAGAGTCCTGTTCATACGATAGACTATTACGTCAACTTCGCGGAGAAATTGATAGAACTTGATGTGGATTCATTGTGTGTGAAAGACATGGCTGGTTTATTGCACCCCAGGAAATCCTACAAACTCATAAAGGAATTGAAGAAACGTTTCGCTGTACCCATTGAACTTCATTCACATTGCACCACGGGACTTGCAGAATCAACTTACTTTGCAGCCATGGAAGCTGGGGTGGATATTTTGGATGTTGCTATAAGTCCATTGTCCGGCGGGACCTCGCAACCTGCGGTTGAATCCATGGCTTATATATCAGATTCAAGACTAAACAAGGAGGCCTTAAATTGGCTTTCAAAGTATTTCTCAGAGGTAAGAAAGAAATATTCAGAGCATGATGTAAAGATGATGCACATAGATGCAAGGGTTTTATTCTCACAGGTTCCGGGAGGAATGTACTCGAATTTGGTGAGACAACTAAAGGAGCAAAAAATGTTGGATAAACTCCAGCAGGTTTTAGAGGAAATACCAAAGGTGAGAAAAGATCTCGGTTATCCTCCACTCGTAACTCCAACAAGTCAAATAGTTGGAGTTCAAGCAGTTTTGAATGTTATGATGGGTGAGAGATATGCAAGGATCAGCAACGAAGTAAAAAATTATGTTAAGGGATTGTATGGTAAACCCCCTGCACCAATAGATTCTGAGCTTACAGAGAAAATCCTCGGCGATGAAAAACCGATAGATTGTAGACCAGCCGATATAATTGAACCGGAAATCGAAAAGGCTAAAAAAGAAATAGGAGTCCTTGCCTCGACTGATGAGGAACTTTTGATATATGTGATACTTGGAGAAGTCGGAAGAAGATATCTTGAGGAGAAATATAAAGAGAAGATAGGAGTGGATTTTGACTTATTGAAGCAGTTGCAACTATCGGATCAAGAATACCCGGTCTATCCTATTTGACTTTCGTTAAAAGGGTGAGTATTCATTGAAAATCAAAACGATTTTTTTCATGACTTTGTTTGTTAGCATTTTGGTAACCTTTATTTTTTGGGTACTTTTCCTGGATATAAGATTGGGAATCAATGAGTTTGAAAAAGCCCTATCATCGTTGCTGATGATGTTCATAATGAGTATTTTGACGGTGTTTCTAATCACTCCTGGCGAAAAATTTTTTACCCTTAGTTTGTGGATGTTAATTTACGGCTTATTTTTAGATGTACTTGGTGAATTCACAGTTTACAACTTTTTTGTGGAGCTTGCAAAGTATACTTTCATAGTCTCGGGTTCCCTCTTTTTCACAATTTCGATTCTCGAACTTATAAAAGCGAATAAGCAGTATTCATTGTTGAGCAATATGCTCGATCGAATCAACGATGCGGTGTTCGTGTGGGACAAAAATGGGAAACTCCTATTGATGAACGAATCAGCTCATAGGTTGGTTGGATATTCATTCGATGAATTAAAAGGTAAAGGGGCCGATACCATAGTTTCTGAAGATGAAAAAGAGTATACAAAAAGGACACTGGAATTTATACAGTCTCATTCTCCAGACTTCATACCGATGTACGAAAAAAAGTTAGTCGATAAAGAGGGGAAACTGATATTCGTCGAGGAAAGCGTCAGTACGATAAAAGATGAGAAGGGGAATGTCTTGTACATTATAGAAACGGCGAGAGATATATCCGATAGAAAAAAATTAGAGGAGCTATTAACAAAAGAAAGAGAAAAGTTCTACAAATACTTCGATCTTGCGCAGGTCATCATGGTGATCTTGAACAAGGAAGGAAAGATTGAACTGATAAATCAAAAAGGTTGTGAAGTCCTTGGATATTCAAAGAGGGAATTGATCGGTAAAGACTGGTTTGATTTCATACCTGAACACCAAAAAGATGAGGTGAAAAAAGTCTTTGAATCAATAATCAACGGACAGATAGAATCCTTTGAAAAATTCGAAAATTTCATTTTGAACCCCCGTGGAGAATATAGATTGATAAGTTGGAGAAACACGTATATAAAAGATGATAACAATGAGATAGTTTTTGTTCTGAGTTCTGGAATGGATATAACTGAGAGCAGAAAAAAACATATCTACACTCAAAGGATGAAAGAGGTCTATGAACTACTTTTTGATATAACAACCTTGGTTCTCAATGTGGGATGGAATGAAGAATACTATCAAACTCTTTTGGAAAGGTTGCTGAAAATAGTACCAGAAGCCCAGGCGGGTAGTTGCTTGATAAGAAAAAACGGTGATTTCAAATTTGTTGCGGCGGTGGGATATGACCTTAAAAAGTTAGAGAATTTCTCCATACCGGAGAAGATAGTGAAGATCTATTCTGAGGAAGTGGAAGTAATAAGAGGTAAGATGTTGTATGAATTGGATAGAAAAGAAAATATGGAAAAGCTCAGTAAACTCCTGAGAAAAATGAGTGGTAGAACCCTGAAGGCGGTTCTCGTTATACCTCTTTATCTTGGGAACTATCTGATGGGAGCAATATATCTTGATAACTTTGAATCTGAAAGTGCCTTTGTTCAGAGCATAGAAATTGCATCCATTGTTTCTAATTATCTCCAGATGATCCTCTGGAAACAGAGAACGGATGAAAGGTTGAGACATCTTGCGACTCACGATATGTTGACCAATACTTTGAACAGAGCTGCATTCATGGAAATGGCAGAGAAAATAATGAAGCTTTCCAAACGGAATGATAGGAAGTTCGCAATAATTTACATAGACTTGGACGATTTCAAGGAGGTCAATGATTCATATGGGCACGAATTTGGAGATGAGTTTTTGAGCGGATTTTGTAGAAAGATCCAAAGTTTCATTCGTGAGAGCGATTTGTTTGCAAGGTTCGGGGGCGATGAATTTGTCTTACTGTTGCCAGAAACAGATGAAAAAGGTGCACGGCTGTTTCTTGAAAGGTTTAGAAAAACCTTGACTCGAGAATTTGAATTAAAAGGTGAGAAAATTGAATATAGATTCAGTGCAGGCATTGCCATTTTTCCAGATGATGGTGAGGATGATTTAGAAAAGCTGATAAACATCGCCGATAAGAGAATGTATGAAGATAAAAGAGAAAGAAAACTGAGGAGGAGGAAACCATGAGAGATACTGACAAAAACGGTGAAAATAAAATGCCGAAACTGAGTACAAAGGATTTGATACTGGTATTCTTTGAAACCTTGAGTGCGAGGTGTTGGGCAAGATTGGGACTCACCGTGGACGAATATGGTGAGATGAAACAGGATTTAAATGAAGCTCGAATAGCGATAGATGTCCTTGACAAAATAGTTGAGGGATTGGAAGGAAAAATAGAGGAAGAATTGATCAAGGAAATGCGTGGAGTAATTTCAAATCTGAAATTGAACTATGTTAATCAATACGAAAAAAACAAAAAAAGAAGTGAAAATTGATGAGTTCAAGATCTCGCATTATTTTTCTTTTTAGTATTTTAGCTTTCTTTTCCTTATCCTTTTCAAACGCTGGCCACATTTATGGAGTAGGATCGCAGGAGTTAGAGATAACGAGGATAGAATATCTCTTAAATGGAAAAGTGATACCCTTCTCATGCGAGCCTATTTCAGCCGCTCAGTTGTCAGAGCTTTTAAAAAAAATCCCGAATGCTGATGAAAGATTGAAAAAATCTGTAAAGAATGAGTTAAATTCCAAAGGATTGAAAATGTTTTTCAAACTCTCGCCAATGATAACGTCGAATAACTGGGATTACACCCTTCCTTCAACCTATGTTGATCTTGAAGAAGCCTATAGGTACTATTCACTTCCATCATCCATAGATTTTGGAGGTGAAATTAATATTTCCGATAACTTCTACGGTTTGATCGACGTTGATTTGAAAAGAGAATTCTCCAATTTCTACATTTACGGTAATGAAAGCAACGTACCACACATCACGAGTGATCTCGGAATAGCCTTAAATGGTAATATACCGGACGTGGGATTCTTCGGTTATCAAAGTGAAAACATCGGTTTCAGGATAGGAAGACAAAAATTGAAATGGGGTCCTGGAGAACGTGGTTTGCTGTTGAGTGATGCTTCACCTTATTACGATTCCATAGGTTTTAGGTTTTCAACAAAAGGGAGAGTCCCAAAACAACTGAATTATTCATTCGAATATATAGGCATTGATCCTCATTTAACCGATGAAGAGTTTGAGATTCAAAGTGATTCAACAGATGCTAAATCGAGAATCATATACAACGATAGATACAAAACATTGATCGCCCATAGGTTGGACTTTTTGTTTTTCGATAGCTTCAGAATAGGAATTTCAGAATTGAACCTTGTGGGTGGTAAGATACCGGATTTAAGATGTTTCAGTCCTTTGATTTTGTTTCATAACAATTATTATTTTGGCTTCACGAACATCATGGGTGGGCTCGACTTTTCTTATTCTCCTTTCAAGAATTTCGAGCTATACGGTGAGATCGCAATTGATGATATAAAATTACCAAGTGAACAGAACAATCTTCCAAATGCATATGGTTTATTATTTGGAGCACAATATGGGAACAAGTTACTCAGTTTCTACACCACTTTGACCTATGAATTTGTTTATACTTCTGATTATATCTACAACAGAAATCTGCCCTATCTCAAATTCACAAACAGATTTTACAATCTCTCTTTACATCCAAGGAAAGAAAGTATAATCGATTTTCCAATGGGATTCTATTTGGGTCCAGATTCCATCTCACATTATTTGAAACTTCGCTTGATCAATCCACCGAAATTCTCATCCACTTTTTCTTTAGAATACCTTTCAAAAGGTCCTTATACCACATTCAATGGATTGGTGAAACTTGAGGATGAAAAGATCCGCGAAACCAATTTCAAAATATCCACAGATTTAACGTTTAGAGAGCTGTTTTTCAAATGGTTGAATTTGAATCTGAGTGCCAATATGCAATTGATTGGTAATCCTGTGCACTTCGATAATTACTCTGAATATCAAGAGAGTATGAAAACAACCGAATTACTCTTTGATCTGAGGGTGGGATTGAACGCCGAATGGGGTTGGTGAATTCCAAAGATTTTGAGATAGTTTCGAGGCAACTCGGAAGGAAAATCAAAAACAGATTCTGGGTGGTTAAGCGTTGCAAATACGGTTATCCCATGGTTATAGAGACGGATCCGATAGGACCATTGGGACCTTTTCCCACTTTATTTTGGCTTACATGTCCGTTTTTGAGAAGAGAAATAGGTAAATTTGAGAGCATGGGATACATAAGAAAATATCAGAATCTTTTGAAAACCAACCGAAAGCTCATGTGTGAGTATCTGTTAGCACATCGTAAAACACGTGAGATGAGATTAAAGCTTGCAAAGGAGCTTCATCCAAATGTGGACCTTTCAGATCCATTATTTTCTTCTTTATTCAATGGAATAGGTGGAATACTGAATTTGGAAACTATCAAGTGTTTACATCTTCAAGTTGCAAATTATCTTGGAGGTGTCGAAAATCCAGTGGGGAGATTGATTGTAACTGAGGAGCTTGAAACCCTCTATTGTGATAGTTTCTTCTGTTCAAAATATGAAATTGGAAAATAATATTTTCAAATGGAGGTTTCAGAAAATGATCGTTGGAATTTCGGGGAACATAGGAGCAGGAAAATCGTCATTGGTGGCAATGCTTCATGAAGAATTAAAGTACGATGTGGTGTACGAGATAGTGGATGAGAATCCTTATCTGAAGGATTTTTACAAGGATATGAAAAGATGGGCGTTTCATTCCGAGCTTTACTTTTTGATAAAGAGGTTCGACTTTTTGAAGAACGTTCCTGATTCTGATAGAGTGATACTTCAGGATAGAACCATCTACGAAGATGTTCATATTTTTACCAAAAATCTTTATCTTTTAGGTTACATAGATTCAAGAGATTGGCATACGTACATGGAGCTTTTCAAAACTTTTTGTGATCATCTACCATCACCTTCCGGCTTGATATACATAAGGGCCTCTGTGGACACATTGGAAAAGAGGATAAAAAAACGTGGTAGAAAGTTTGAGATAGAAAGATTGAGCAGAGAATACTTATCACAACTTGG
>DQYP01000222.1 GCA_011043375.1 Thermotogaceae bacterium
ATGCGAAGTCGTCTGCGTCTTTATGGTGTCTCAAAAATCAGTAATAGCACAACATCATCCACTTTTCTTGGCTTAGGTTATTTCAATGAAACAACCATTGAAATTTGGGAGGCTCACTTTTTTTGTGACGCTCTATATTATACTCTAAATAACAACGCAAAAGGTCACAAAGGAGAATTTATATGATAGGAATTGAATCAATATTCTTATTATCATCTTCAAAAAGCGCCGTTATAATGAACTCTAGTGAGGCGCTTCACGGAGCGATTTACGATGCTTTAAAAAAGAAATTGGATACTGATGAGTTGCACAATTACCAGAACAAGTCTATTTTCAGTATTTCGCCACTCTTCAGTTCTCTAGGCAGAATCTCAACAAAATTCAGAAAAGGAGCCACTTATCTTTTCAGGCTTTGCACACTTCGCGAAGATATCTTTCAAGTGTTTCGAGATCACTGTATGATCAAAGGTAGCATAACCATTCAAGGTACCGATTTCCACATAGTACAGATGGAAAGTGCAGCTATAAAGCTGGATAGCTTAACTTCATCGCAAGAATTTACTCTGAATTTTATCAGCCCGGTTACTTTTAGATCCTCAAAACCCGGAGATATTCCCGTCCCTTATCCAGAAATTCTGGAGAAGTATTTCAAAAGTATCTCTGAGCTTTATATAAAAGAAAACTCCAATCTTTATCCGCTACTAACCTTCTTAAAGGGCAGAACACAGCCAATCCGTTTCAAAAAATATCTCCTAATTGGCTTCCGGGGTAAAATTAAACTCAAATTCCCTCAACCAACTGTAATTCCCTTTTTGAGCCATTTCTTAGGAACTGGCCATAACTGTGCACGTGGTATGGGAAATACTATCGTGGAAGAGCTTGATGTTCTACCACCATTGCAGAAATTGAGAAAGATGATGGAAGATGGATAGTAGAAGACTTAGACGATCCTGGATTTTTATATATCACATAATAAAAAAGCGTGAAATTCGCAACCTACCTAAAGAAGCGGAAGCACTAGGGGTTTCCCTCAGAACTCTTCAAAGGGATATCAAAGATCTTATAGCAGCTGGTTTTCCCCTAGAACATGGCAAAGGCTGGGTAAAATTAATGGTCAATCTTGAACTTCCACCTGAATTGTATGTTTCTGAGCGAGACAGAATAGTTATGCTAAATCTCCTTTCTTTGGGAGCATCCTTCTTCAAAGAAACAGCAGAGAAATCTCTGAAAAACCTGAAAAGGGCCATATTAAAGAGCTTCCCCGATTCAAAGCCTGAGCACCTAGAAGCATCGAATTACTACATTTTTCACAATCCAAAAGTTGAAAAAATAAAGTACTGCGTTCTAAATAGCCTGGAGAAATCCATGGTTAGAAAACTGTGTGTGTACATCGAGTATAATCATCCAACGAAAGGCAACCAAGCGTTTCCTTTTGAACCTTATCGGTTTTTATTTTCCAAAGGTCACTGGTACGTATTAGGAAAAAATATAGAACTTAAAGCAACTCTTCTGTACAGAGTATCGAGAATATCTAAAGTTCACTTTAGTAAAACATCGTTTAAAATGCCTTCTGATGAAGAAATTAAGAACATTGTCTCTGGAATCTGGGAGACTCATTGTGGAAACAGAATTTACGAGATAAAAGTAAAGTTTAATCCCGAAGTAGCTTCAAAGATTGCAGAAACTGTACGCCATAGATCCCAAAAAATAGAGTATTTAAAAGATGGAAGCCTGTTAATGACTGTACACATCTCAGGATACAAAGAGTTCATGTGGTGGGTCCTATCATGGGGGAAAAATGCCGAAATCATTTCTCCAGAATGGATAAGAAAGAAAGTTACAGAAGAATTAAAATCCACTCTGGAAAACTACGAAAAATAATGCGACAAATAATTTGTCGTTTTTTATTGTTCGAATTTGACTATAGCACAAAATTTGTTTCATAATAGGTAACGATATAAGGGGGGATTCTATGGACCACAATAAATATTTAGAAATTGTCAGCTCAATTTTAAAAAACTACCCACCAGATGAACATGTTCATACTTCAGGACCGAAAATTGGCGAACCAATAGCTGTACATCTAATAAATGTAGGATTTACCGCCGCAAGACTTGCTTCTCTTTACTCCGAAGAGAATACCCAACTCGACCAACTTACCTTCGATTCTTTTGTAATTGCCGCTTTTTTTCACGACACCAACAAATTAGATCCAGACAAGAAATCCCTTAGAGCAACCGTAGGAGACATAGATAAAATAATACGCAACATTGGTTATGAAGGAGATTATGACCCAGATCTTGTTTCACAATTTGCAGCCTGTCATGGAAAAAACGGCCCCATTGGATCGATGTTATTGATGCCCAAACATCATATAGACCTTTGTGAACTTTTAAGGCTTTCAGACATACTGGATTTGTACACAACCTCTTCATTAGATTCAATTCCTTCTAAACTCAATGATATCAGCATGTACATTTCTCGAACACTTCCGGAAAGAAAAATCAAATGGATAACATTGAAAGAATTTAGGGGGATTTTGACCACAGAAATTCTTAATACGTGTCAGAATTTTATTGAAAAAAATGAAGGTGTACCCATAGCGTTTTTCAAAGACGGATTAGTCTTCCTTGAAAAGCAAAATTCTCCCATTTATTTTCAAGATCTTAAAGATGCAATCGTCAACCATCTATCACAATTGGTTATCAATCCAGAAACCGCTATCTTGTATCGACAGGGAATGATACAAATCAAACCTGCTGCCTTTAAAGGAATAAGTCTTGAAAGTATTCTTGATGAGATCATCAATATCTCGAATAAAAGAGGAGATCAATTTTTCTATCAAGGGCTTTATGCACTCATCAAAAAGATAAAGGAAATGAAGCCAAAAACAAGTAAAGAATTATTGGAAGACACTGCCTATTGTCAGCTCGTTGGAATCGAAGAAATCCCAAAAGTTGAAGGAAAAAATAAAGTAGATTACGAAAAAATCGCGTTGTCATCTCCGAAAACCACGCAAGAAATAAAAGAAGAATTTCTTGAAAAATACACAGAACTCCATCACGAAGTCTCCGAGGATTCATTGCGAATATTCTTGGAAAACTATATATCAAACACAGTTAAAACTTCTGACAACTGCCAAAACAGCACTATATCCTCTATAGTGGAATACTTTGTTAGTTATGGAAAACCAAAAGCAACTTGTTCGATGTGTGGTGCTGAATACCCCGTTGACCAGATGCAAGCC
Organism: Thermotogaceae bacterium; assembly: GCA_011043375.1. Taxonomy (GTDB): domain Bacteria; phylum Thermotogota; class Thermotogae; order B21-G9; family HyVt-16; genus HyVt-16. The sequence continues at coordinate 3,248 of DQYP01000222.1, forward strand.
GCCGAAGTAAATGGAATAAGCGTTCAGAAATTTTCTAACAGCCTTCCCGCAAATGCAAAAATTGATCCTAAAAGATACATATGTGAAGCCTGCCGCATACAGTTGATAATAAACAAACAAATATCCAGAAAATCAGACTTTTTAATTGTCGGAGTCCCATTTACATTTATCCCAGCTAGACTAAAGGAAATGTTAGCAGACGAAATGAACAAACTGAGAGATGCTTTCTCGTCATCTGAAAACGACCCTTTAGAATCTTCAAAAAAGGACCTAATCTTTCAGCTAATTTCAATTAGCGGGAAAATCTCAAACAAAAAGCAACTATCAAGCAGATTGGACGTAGATATCTCCAATACCATCACTTATCGATACGACTCAATTCATAAAGCAAAAAATGATAGCGAAAAAGCTATTGATGTACTCGTATCAGTAACAAATATGTACAAGATATTCCCTATGAGATATCTCATAACCAATTCCCCAACCATCCTGGGCAACGATATCTTTTTTAGCGAACCAATCAGCTTCCAAAGCATTCCTAGCAACGTTTATCCCGCTTTGAACAATATCGATATCCTTCCAGATCTCGAAAAAATAGTTCGTGAAAATGTTACCCCTAAAATAGCTACAAAAGTTCTTTTGAACCTGGCAACTAAAATGACTCCATCAGAGATTTTATTTGAAGCAGTAATAAATAGAGGAAAAGCTAAGAATGAGGGCAAGTTTTTCCACGGAATATATAAATTATTAGAGGGGAGGGGATACTTAATGGATGAAACTATCTCTATCGAGAAAAAGCTAGCCGAAATTGGACTGTCTGAGTTGGAAAGACCTCATTGGAAACAATCCGATTATTCGATTTCAAAGCCCTTCGAATTCGCTTTCAATGCTGTCAGAAAGTTTGACCCTTCAATCGATTCCATCGAAGGTTTGAAAGGACTCATCTTCAACAACATCTCAAGAGCTATTACTTTTAGTCCAAAAGCAAAAGAATTCACAGATGCTTTTATGCAATTGTTGGAGAAGTATGGGAATGGGGATTTTGCCAAAGCTAAAGAAAAAGTTGTTGGAAATTATAACAAATTACGCGGAATGTACATAGGACTTGTAAAACTTTTGATTGAGGAAAATAAAGGAGGGAAAGAACAATGAAAAATCTTAGCGAAATCAGAAGCTTATTGAAAGATTTTATTGCTTCTGAGGAATTCCCTTACAAACCCTATGGAAAGTGCATTTCAGTTGTAGTGCTAAGAACGACCCAGAGTGAAGCTATATTCAGAACTGACGGAGAATTAAACAAAGAAATTGTATCCGCCGGCGTCAAAGATAGTTCGCCGATAACCAGGGTAATAATAACCAAAAGAAAAATAACCGCCTCAGAAAGGAGAACCGGTAGAGAGTTCGGAAGACTGAAAGGATTTATCAGCGAAAGCTGCTCTATAAACAAAGAAATGTGCGGAGACTGTGTTGACTGTCTCACATATGGTTTTGCCGGTGCAGAAAAAGGTGAAACCTCCAGTGGTGCATTGAAAAGCAGAGTAATCACGGAAAATTCTTATTCTATACTGGAAGCCTCAAAAATTTCCGACATAAAAACTTTTAATGCTACCACAGAAATGGGTATGATGTACGATGTAGAAGAAGAAAAGGAAAGCAAAAGACAACGACAATCCATTAATTCAGATGAATATGTCAAACCTCAATCACACTTCGTAGATATTGAAACCTTCAAAGATCTAAGATTCCCAGAGTTCTTATACGCCATTGGAAACATAATGCGAACCACTCGCTATGGTGCCACAACAACAAGAATAGGAAAAGTAAAGAACAAGATACTGGCAATGGTATTTTCAGAAGGAGAAATCTTCTCTTCACTGGAACTTGTTCAAAACGTGTGGGACATGCTCGAATCAAAAGAACATCCTTTGGATACCCAAACAGTTGAAAACACCGTTTTGAAAGCCACTAATCAGCTTGTTAAATCTCTCCCATTCAGCACAAGAATTTTAACTGGTGAAGAACTAAAAGACGTTATCTCAGGAATTTCTGAGGCCTACAAATCCCCGGAAGAAGAGTTAATTCCTCTAATTTCAGATCTTTCAAGTTGGAGGAAGAACTAAGAAGGGTTGCCTTATGAGGATATTCAAAGCCAAACTAAAACTTCTTGAACCTCTGTTTTTCGCTACAAAAGAGATATCTGATATGTATATCACTGAACCTTTTATTGGCAACTATGCCCTTGCGTACGCTCTTGGTTTCGCAACTTCCGAATACATAAGGGCACCTCAACCAAAATATGTTGAAGATCTCCAATCAGTAGATACTTACTGCACACCCGCCGTATTTGAAAAATTCAAATGGATAACTGAATCCTTTAATTCTACTGGTGAGTCAAGATATTTGTTCATGGATAAAAATATGTACATCGAATACCATGGCGAAAACAAAAGAGCACGAAATATCCCACAAATAGGACGATTAAAAATGATCGCCCCTGAAAGCATTGCGGTATTTTACGTACTATCCAAAACAATCCCAAAGCTTCCACCATATATAAGGCTTGGAAAATTCAATTCAAAAGCTTTAGTAAAGTATCAAGAAGTCAGATATTACAAAAAAGAAGGTGTATTCGAAACCACCACGGCAATTAATCCTGCAGATCTTCCCTTCGATTTAGATGTAATCTCATACCAAAGTATTCCGGTAAAACCAATCCCAATAATTACCAGGCTTAAAGCTAATGGTGGATATATACAAACAGAGCAAACTATTTTGCCTATCGGTATGGGTTACTGCAAGAGGGTGTGAATATGCTGCATATTAAGAAGAGCTATATTCCGATAGTAGAAATCAAAGAAGGCCCCCTTAAGGGGAAATGGGCAGATCACCAGATCTTAACCGCAGAAGCCTTAAAAAGCAAAGATATAGTTTTCAACACATACCCAACTGGTTCTGGAAAAACCAGAGCTCTTTTGAACGCTATTAAATTCAACAATTATAAAAATATCCTTTTGATAGCCCCTACAAACGAGCTTCTCAGACAATATCGTGAAGACGTTGAAAAATATCTAGTAAAAAACAACATGAATCATGAAGTTATTCTGGTAACCTCCTCAGAATTGGACAAAATAAATGGCCAAAACCACTCAAAAGCACTCGAACAGATCTTAAACAAACCGAACAACAAAGTACTGCTGACAAATCCAGACATAGTGCATTATGTCCTAACAATGCATTACGGACACGAAAGTCTAAGACGTTCCCTTTTCATAAACCTGGTTGCTCAATCAAACTTAGATCTAATTGCTTTCGATGAATTTCATTACTACGACCTGAAACGTTCTTTCTTTGCTACACTACTTGTAACACTTAAAGCGGTATTTCCAGCATGTAGATGGAAGCTCTTATTCATGTCAGCTACCCCTTCGCAATACATTAAAGAATTTGCTGAGCAGCTGGATTTTGACGTCGAAATTGTTTCCCCTGAAATAACTGACAGCAACGTTACAATGCCCTTTTTATCAGATACATTCCTGGAAGTAATTAGCGGGAATATAAAAGATAATCTAGAAACTATTATCGAAAAACTCAACGAATGGAAAACAAAGAATTTTGACGCAGTCGTGATATCCGATTCTCTTGCAAGAATATCCATTCTCTCTTCCAAACTGCAAGAACAGGGTTGGAAATACGGCGAAGACTACGGAATGATTACCGGACCAGCAACCACCGAAGAGCGAAAAAAAGCTTTAGATCTTCCATTAATTCTTACAACCCCTACAGTTGATATAGGCTACAATTTCCCTAAACAAAACAAAAAACGCCAGAACATCGATTGCATAATCTTTGAAGCCAGGAATCATGCTGATTTCATTCAAAGGCTCCATAGGGCTGGAAGAATATTTTTCAAGCCAGAAGTAAACCATCCCTCAATAGCCGTATGTCTATGCCCAGGTAACTCTCAAAAAACTTTCGAAAAGTACTCAGGCGATATCAATAGGCAAAAGCTACAGGCAATAGCAAAAGAAGCCTTTGGTGAAATTAAAGATCCAACAGAAGCATATTATCAAGCAATTGGGTCGATCTCCTTAAGGTTATTTCAGGGGAAAATCAAACTTCTCTTTGATGCAAAAACAGCTAACGCCGAAAACTCACCGGTGTATAGGTTCATAAATATCATAAAAAAAATGACCGGAGCATCAAATGCGTGGTTAAAAGTACCAGCAGAAGTTTTCCAGATAGCTCTAATTAATGACGAAATAAAGTATGGACAAATTAACGATGAAAATAGAGAAAAGCTTCTCCAAATAATTCAAAAACTTCGCGAAAGAAAAGATGTTAACAATCGTCCTCTCTACGAAACAGATGAAGACATTTATCTTGCGATGAAAAAGATCTCATCATTTATCGATCAACTCGCTTCATTCAGGAGTTTTTCAATGCCAACCTTAGAGGTAGTAGCTGAAAAACACATTTTTGGAACTAATCAGAAATTTGAATACGACGCACTCACCATCCTCTCAATGTACGAAGCCGAATTAAAACCAAACAAAAGAAAAAAAGCTAATCCCCTTTGCTTGGGTACTGCAAAGGTCATCAAAAAATTGGAGAAAAATCAATATCTAACCTTAAGAATTTTGCGGGCTCCTGATTTTGATCACGGATTTTTTATTCCATTAAAACTTAAAATAGATCAAGCAACGGAAGCTTCCTATGCTTTAAACAAAGCTCTATCAGAATTAGCCGTTCCAATTTACTTACTAACAAGCGCTCAGGCTAATATTGCAAGAACATACGGGTTACATCCACGAAAAATAATTCTGGATAACATCGAAAAAATATCACTTGTTGGAGAAGAAGCAGTAAGTGCTGTTGGATTGTTCAGCGGAGTTGCTAACATCTTACCAATATGAACAAATACTTTGCATTCTTTTTGACGAGGTGTAGCACATGGGAAAAACAGGCGTTCTAGAAGACCAACATTACGATATCCCTTTTTACGCTATTAACGCATACGTTTACTGCCCATATCGATACTATCTTGAGCATGTGCAGGGAATCTTTGCAGATAATGCTCATATTACTGAAGGACGATTCATCCATGCAACCAAAAGCAAACAATCACGCTGGGGAAACAAAAAGAAAATTCCAGGTGTATTTGTCGCATCTGAAGAACTTGGAGTATATGGTTACGTAGATTACGTAATTTCGGACTCTGACGATTTAAGGCCAATAGAAATCAAAAAATCCAGTTCCACTCATCTATACGAAAATGATCGCTTGCAACTTATAGCTGAAGCTGTGGCTCTTAGCGAAAGTACCGGAAAAAATGTTCGCCTGGGCGTACTAAAATATGAAGGCTCAGGAAAAAGATTTCACGTAAAAATTGATGAAAAAGCTATTAAAAAACTCAAGGAAATTCTTTCAGAAATGCGAAAGATTCTTTCTGGAGAAGTCACTCCCAAACCAAAAAAGAGCACTAAATGTGAAAAATGCAGCCTTGTTTCATACTGCATGCCCCCTGATAAAGACCTAAAAAGAATGGTAACACCTCACTCTGAAAGAAAAGAATCCCTCTTTGTGATGCGCCAGGGGGCTATTGTATCAAGGACTGGAAAAAGTTTTTTGGTTAGTTATAACGGTGATAAACTTGCAAGAGTTAATGCGCATTCACTGAGCCGAATTCAGTTGTATGGCTTGATAACTTTGACGACGCCAGCGCTTAAATTGGCTGTTGAAGAAGGAATCCCTGTCAGCTTCATGACATTGTCAGGAAAATTGATAACTAAATTGTCAGCACCCCTATCTAAAAACGTTATGCTCAGGAAAATACAATATCAAAAATTTGAAGATCCAGAATTCGTTATTCCTTTGGCAAAAAAACTAATGATAGCAAAATTAGACAATATGATCTCTGCACTCAAGAGACTTGGAAAAAACAGGAAGCAAAAAGCAAAAACCGAATTTATAAAGCAACAGAGAAGGAACATAAAAACAGCAAAATCCATAGAAGAAATTAGGGGATTAGAAGGAATTGCTACAAAAAATTACTTTCAGGAATTGCAAAAATATGTTCCAGAGAAATTTGATTTTGATGGAAGAAACCGCCGTCCTCCAAAAGATGAAGTAAATGCGTTACTCAGCTTTGTTTACTGCTTGCTTTTAACCGATATACAGGGAATATGTGAAAGTGTTGGGCTCGATCCATTCCTTGGTTTTATCCATACA
>DQYP01000208.1 GCA_011043375.1 Thermotogaceae bacterium
CAAAGTTTTCCCACCGGTTGTAACTGGACCAATGATAATGGTTATAGGGTTGACATTAAGCCCTGTAGCCATAGATATGGCATCTGAAAATTGGACCGTATCACTGATAGTCCTTGCAACTGTTATAATTTTCTCGACCTTCTTCAAAGGATTTTTCAGAATGATACCGGTTCTGATGGGGGTAGTAGTTGGTTATTTGATATCCGCAGCCATGGGAATAGTTGATCTCACGGTTGTGAAGGAATCACCCATCGTTTCATTGCCAGGTTTTATACTTCCGAAGTTCGATTGGAAAGCCATTTCACTCGTAGCACCTGTTGCCATAGCAACCTTCATGGAACACATAGGCGATATAACCACAAATGGAGCCGTTGTCGGGAAGAATTTCATAGAGAATCCCGGATTACACAGGACATTGATTGGAGATGGTCTTGCAACTGCCGTTGCGGGGTTATTGGGTGGACCGGCAAATACAACATACAGCGAGAACACAGGTGTACTCGCACTCACGAGGGTCTATGATCCATCGGTTTTAAGGGGAGCCGCAATCATAGCGATAATTTTAGCATTCTTCTCAAAATTTGGGGCGATTCTCAGAACTATTCCAACACCAGTTATAGGTGGTGTGAGTTTGGTGCTATTTGGTATGATAGCCTCTGTTGGTGTTAGAACAATGATAAACGCGAAAGTGGATTTCAGTAAGAGCAAAAATCTGTTGGTAGCTTCTTTGATACTGACAATAGGTGTGGGAGGAGCTGTTTTGAAAGTTGGTAACATAGCTTTCAAAGGAGTGGGGCTTGCTGCCTTGATTGGAATAATAGCAAATCTGGTGATACCTGATAAAAATTGAGATACTATTTTTAAGGGGGGATTCTTTTGAACTTTGAAAACAAGGTTGTCATAGTCACCGGCGGAGGACAAGGGATAGGAGCCGCGATAGCTCATGAATTCAGCAAAAATGGTGCGAGTGTCATTTTGGCAGAAATAGATGAAGAGGCTGGTTTGGAAAGAGAAGAAATCATAAAAAGACTCGGTGGAGAATGCAAGTTCATAAGAACAGATGTATCAGACGAGGAATCTGTTGAAAGAATGGTGGAAGAGACCATAAATATTTATGAAAAAATAGATATACTCGTGAACAACGCAGCCATAAGTTGTGGTGGAGATATATTCACGAGACCTACTTCTGACTGGAAAAGAGTTATAGATGTGAACCTCACAGGACCATATCTTTGTAGTAAGTATGCGGCTAAGTACATGAAGGAAAAGGGTGGAGTGATAATAAACATAGCTTCAACAAGAGCCTTCATGTCAGAGCCAGATACAGAACCATACTCTGCCTCTAAGGGTGGAATAATAGCTTTAACTCATTCGCTTGCCATGAGCCTCTCAAAATACAAAATACGCGTTTGTGCTATCAGTCCTGGTTGGATTGAGGTTTCAGATTGGAAAAAGAGATCTTTGAGAAGGCCTTCAAAACTTAGGGAAATAGATCACAGACAACATCCAGTGGGGAGAGTTGGAAAACCCGAGGATATCGCTAAAGCTTGCTTGTATCTATCTTCCGAAGATGCAGGTTTCATAACAGGTACTAATTTAATCGTGGATGGTGGAATGACGATAAAGATGATCTATGCCGAATGAGGAAAATATTGAGAGCTGTAATCGATCAACGATGATTGTTATTTCAAAAGTTATAAGGGTGTTATGAGGTCATGACATCCTTTTTTGATTATTTAAAAAAATTTGGATTTTGTCGATATAATAATTGTGTGGAAGGAGGCGAAAAAATGATAGATGGAGGCGGGATGAAAATAAGCGACATCAAAAATCTTTTAGGAATAACAGGGGCCAAAAAAGGAAAGATAAATAAAGAGACACAGAACAACAAAATTGGAAATGTCTCGGAGAGTATCGATATATCCGGAAAGGTTGAGATTCTGAACATTTTGAAGAAGACAAAAGAACTTCCGGAGATTAGGGAAAAATTGGTGATGCAACTCAAAGAGAGTATAGAAAATGGAACTTACCAAATTGATCCAGGGAGGATCGCACGTAAAATCTTTGAGGAGGAATTCTGATGGAAAATATCGATGTGTCTGTAGAGGGTGAAAACATTAAAAAATTGGATGAAATAATAGACAAACAAATCGAACTCCATGAAGAACTTAAAAATTTGCTCGGTCAAAAGCGTGAGTATATCCAAAATCGTGAAATTGATAAACTCGAGATGTTGGTATCTAAGGAAGAAAAAGTCATACTCGACATCAACGAAGCCGAGAATGAAAGGGAAAAACTCATCGCTGAGATTGCAAATTCAATGAATATCGATAAAGGTGTAAGGGCGATCGAGCTTTGTGAAAAATTACCTCAGCCTCATTCTATAAATCTGATGATGAAGTTCGTGAGGCTGATGGAACTCATAAACGACATCGCTATTTTGAACATGGGTATTAAAAACATGCTTGAGTTTGAAAACACGTACATAGAGCTTACCATGAGACTTTTGAGTGGGAATTTGAAAAGGGATATTCTTTACACCAACAATGGGAAACACAGGGAAGACACTCCTTCATCTCTTCTCGATGGGAGAGTTTAACAAATGCCTGATATAAGCATATTTGGAACTTTGAATACCGGGATACTGGGTATTTATACCCATAAGCTTGCTATGAGTGTTGTCGCACATAATATTGCAAATACCAACACACCGGGCTTCTCAAGGCAAAGGCCTGTGATCGTTGCTACTCCGCCAATTCCAACTTCTACACTCACTCAACCTTCCATACCGATGCAAGTGGGTACAGGCTCGATGGTGAGAAGTATAGAGAGGATAAGGGATAGTTTCTTGGATACACAGTATCGACAAGTAAATGCTAAAAACAGTTATTGGGATAAAATCGCCTCCAATATGCATTTCGTCGAACAGCTTTTCAATGAACCCGGTGATAGTGGAATAAGGTATCTGTATGATTCGTTTTGGAATTCTCTTCAAGAAGTTATAAATGACCCCACCAATGTAGCTTCGAAGAAGGAAGTTGTTGCACGTGCAAACGAGCTCACTCAAAACATAGTGGATCTTTACGATAGACTCCAGCAATTGAGAGTAGATATAAACAACGAGATAAAACAAAAGGTTGAAAGGATAAACTCCATACTGGAGAGGATAGCTGACGTCAATGTTAAAATAAGAACTTCTCTCGTCATGAAATCGCAACCTAATGATTTGATAGATGAGAGGGATAGATTGTTGGATGAACTTTCGCAGTATGCCAATATTTCTTACAGAGATCGTGATGATGGGCAGATAGACCTGAGAATCGGTGATAAAATAGCCTTGTCAGGATCCGAGATAAATTACATGCGAGCTATTGAGCGCCCATTCAGTAGAGGTATATATGAACTCTTTATAGGTAACGGTGGAGTTGTCATAAGTGATGGAGAAATGAAAGCTTTGATTCAACTCAGGGATGAGACAATTCCAAAATACATGCAGAGAATAGATGAATTCGTTTTGAATCTGACAGATAAGATAAATTTGATTCATCAGGAAGGTTTTGATTCCAAAGGATCTGTGACTGGTATCCCGTTCTTTGAACAACTCACTCCCATATCCGACGTCGATGATCCTAGGATTTTCAGAATACTTGGATCAACTATGCTTTCGGGAGGAAAAATAAATTATGTAACCGGAGGAAAGGATTTCAACGATCCTAATCCCTCAAACATATCTCTAGGACTCAGTGGCGATCTGATCTTATTCGATGGAAACAACATATCTGAAGTTTCGGTGAACACATCTGATGATCTTCAAGCGATAATAGACAACATCAATACTTCTGCGGCTGGTAGTTGGGTTAATCTGGATTATCAACCATATGGCAGTGCCAATAGACTCTACTTCAAGGGAGTTAATGGTAATTCACTGAACGATAAACTCATATTAGATCTTGGGAACTCCGTTTTGAGAAATCTTGGGTTTGACTATGTGGATCTTCAAGTTGTGAGAATAGATAGAAATTCTATCGAGGACTTCAAAAATAAATTTTCGACCCCTCAAAGTTACAACGTCTATGGCGTGAACATAACATTGGATCCGTCGGATGATGCCAATACTATCATGAACAACATCGCTGGTGCCATTTCAGGTGCTTCTGATGTGACTGCTCAAACTGTTGATTTAGATTCCGATGGGAATACTGATTATATCTACATAATTCCTAAATCCAATGTAGATTATGACATCAGAAATGTAGATCCCGAGGATGAAAATGGTTTTCTTGTGGATGTTAAAGCAGAGATCACAACGGTGGCTGCATTGAAAAACGATACACCAACCTTAGATAACGTTTTGGGATTGGACGAAACTGATGCAACGGAAAAGAACATAATAGACAATGGTTTCGATATAGTTATCAACAGTACAACCATCCATATAAATCCTGTGACGGATACCTTGGAAGATGTGGTAAAAAAAATAAATGAGGCTGAAACCGGTGTAATAGCAGATTTAACACCCCATAATTCTCTTGTGTTCAGGGCGGGCAGGGATTACAATTTTGACATGAGGAACATGAATATAAGTGGTCCAAGAGAATTTTGGGAAAAAGTGGGTTTCATTTCTGATGATGGCATGAGAGATTGGAGTATCAATTACGATTTGATTGATAGAAGCTGGGATTATAATACTTTCAAAAGTAATGTTGATTTAGCAAAGAGATTGGAGATAGATAAAAACGAAGCCGATTATGGACTCGGGATTGCCTATCAATTTGCCGTTTCTTCTACATTGAGGTATAAACCAGAAATTCTCGCGGTAGATTCAGGTGAAGCAATAGATTCTGATGGAGATTGGAGAGTTGATCGGATACTACCAACTGGTCCATCGAACGTTGAAATAATTCAATATATGGCCGACTCGAAATTTCAAAGTATACTTTCAAATGGAACAGAGAGTTTCTCTGTGTTTCTTGGTTCAATAGTTGCTGAACTTGGTGTGGAAGGCGAGACAGCCTTGAAAATGAAGAGCAACAACGAATTATTGAAATTTCAAGTGGATAATGAACGTGAGAGAGTAAAAGGTGTCTCTTTGGATGAAGAGATGTCCAACATGATAAAATACCAACAAGCTTTTAACGCTTCAGCAAGAGTTATAACGGCAGTTGATGAAATGATCCAAAGGGTTATAGACAGACTGGGCATTGTGGGTAGGTGATGAATTTGAGAATAACACAGACAATGCTTAATTCACAGGTTTTGAGAAATTTACAGCAAGTTTTTAGAAGGATAACCAAAAGTGAGAATCAATTGGCGAGTGGACAAAAAATACAATACCCATCGGATGATGCGGTTTTAGCCACGAGAGCTTCAAAGATAGCCTCTCAAAAGCGTGAAATAGAACAATACAAGAGGAACGTTGAAACCATTGACAATATAGTCAGTTCATATGACACGACTATTCGAGAGGTCTCATCAATATATCAAAGGATTCGTGAACTTATGGTTAGAGGCGCAAACGATACCCTTTCGGATGTAGATAGAGAAGCGATCGCAAAAGAACTCGAGAGTATAAAAGAGCACTTGATAGCCATTGCCAACACACGTGTGGGAACCAACTACATATTTGGAGGTCCTGAATCCGATAGACCACCGGTGAGTGTTGCAGCGAACGGTAAGGTAACCATAGAGCTGAGTCCTGAGAAAGCTGATAGAAAATTGAAGATACAAGTCGCCGGCTACAATTTAGAATACAATGTCACAGTTAGAGATCTGTTCATTACCAGACGTGGTGAGAGTGTTTTTGATGCTATTGATCGAATGATAACCGATTTGAGAAATGGTAAACCCTTGAAATTATCTAACACCGATCTTGGTGCCATAGACGATTTGGTACACAACACCAATATTAACATTGCCTTCATAGGGAGTGTTACAAGAATGTTGGAAATGATAAATAGCAGAATGGAAGACCTAGATTCTTTTATAACCGAATATCTATCCCAGGAAACTGATGCGGATATCACCGAAGTAGTTGCGCAGCTTTCCATGGATCAAGCAGTACTTCAATCAGCATTGAAGTCCAGTGCAAAGGTCATAACACCAACGTTGGTTGATTTCTTGAGTTAAAAACTTTGATGGGAGTGTGATTGAATTTGATTAAAACCCAGAAAATCGCGACAAGGATTGGTGAACTGGAGATCGATGAGAAAAGTATCATTCACTTTGAGGAAGGAATACCAGGATTCGATAAATTCAAAAACTACGTGATAGTGGAAAGGAAAGAGAGTGAACCGATAAAGTGGTTGGTTTGTATCGATGAGCCTGAGGTAATATTACCAGTAATAAACCCATGGTTGGTGAGGATAGATTACGATGTTAAAATAGATGAAGGAACCATAGAGATGTTGAACATAGAGTCACAAAAAGATGTTCTTGTTTTGTGCGTACTCGTTATACCAAAGAACAATCCACAGGATATGACGATAAATTTACTTGCACCCATAATAATCAACATTAAGAACAATCGTGCAAGGCAAATCATCATGGAGGAAAGTGGCTACAAGATAAAACACAAGGTTACTGAGGAGTTAGAAAGAAGTAGAAAAATGATATCGGAAAAACCAGAGAAAGCGAATGGGTGATAATATTGCTTGTGTTGAGCAGAAAAAAAGAAGAGAGTATAATGATAGGTGATGATATCGAAATAAAAATAATCAAAATCGAAGGAAAAGCTGTTAAAATAGGGATAATAGCTCCGAAGAATTTGAGAATACTCAGAAAAGAGCTCTATGATGAGGTCAAGAATGAAAATATCAAAGCTGCTAAAAATGTAACAACGATAGATTTCAAGAGACTCACTGGAGGGATTGAGATTGAAAATAAAAGTGAATGAAGCTCTCTTAGAACATCTTGAAAAACTCGCAAAACTTGGAATTCCTGAAACTTTGAGACCGAAACTGTTGGATGATATGCAGAAGATTTTGGAATACATGGAGCTCCTCGATGAGATAGATGTATCGAATATTGATGAGACCTATACTACCGTTGAAAATATAAATGTTTTACGTAAAGATGAAATCAAAAAATTTGAAAATGTTGAGCTTATAAAGGAGAATTTCCCAAATAAAGAAGGAAACTTCATAAAGGTTCCGAGTATCCATGGTGCCAAAGAAAAAAGGTGATCTCGGAGAACAAAAAGCACTTGACTTTTTGAAGAAGAAAGGTTATAAACTGGTTCATAGAAACTACCGTTGCAGATTCGGTGAGATAGATTTAATACTTTCAAAGAGTAAAAAGTTGATCTTCGTGGAAGTCAAATCCGGGAAAGCTGATTTTATAAAGCCTTTTCAGAGAGTGGATAAAAGGAAAATAAAGAAGATACTTTTTGCAATAAACCATTACATTTCTGTCAACAGTCAAAATATCCATAGATTCAATTCTTATCAACTTGATGTTATTTCAGTTCAGGATGATGGAACAATAGAGCACTTTGAAGATATCCTGAGCTTTGAGATTTAGGCTCTATCAAGAATAGAAAAAATAAAAAGCCGGGGTTCAAACCCGGCCTTATTTATTTCTGCCCTCGCGACCGATCAAAAGCTATAACTGAACTCCAGAGAAATTGGAATACCGACGAAATTCAGGCTCCTATTTTCACCAACGCTGTAATTTCTCATCTCTATTCCTGCACCAAGAGTGATTTTTAAGTTATCAAAAGAATAGAATCCCCCAATAGTTGTTTTAACAACCCAACCAAAGTGTTTGAAGAAATCAGGGGTACTCAAACCTCCACCTGCTGTGACTCCTATTCCAAATCCATCGAATGCATATTTGTAAGATGCAACCACCATTATATCCATTGGCACGAAAGTTGTTGCCGAAGCAGAATCATATATGAGTTGAATATCAGTTGCCTCAATTGGAGCGTAAGCGAAACCTACCCTTGCCCCTATTGAAAAATCCTGAACAACTTCATAACTGAAGGTTATACCACCTTCGACCAAACTGAGTGACACATCAGTTGCTACCGAGGATGAATCTTGAGTTATGTCGGTTTTGATTCCTACGGTGTAACCAGCATCACCTGTGACACTGATTCTTTGCGAGAATCCAAAAGCTGCGGCGATTACCAAAACCAAAAATAAAACAAGGAACTTCTTCATCTTCTATACCCCCTTTAGAATTGACTTCTTTCGAAAGGATTATAACATTATTACAGTCAGCCATTCAACTGTATCAATGAAAAATTCTATATATCTCGTATTATTTCCTAAAACATCGGAATAATTAAAACATCTCCAGCTTTAAGTTCGCGAGGCTTTTTCAAGCCATTCATATCCATCAAGAGTTTTGCATCCTTGTTGAATACGAGCGCCAAAGTTCCAATATTGTCTCCCCAATCTACAACATAATAACGAAACTCTTTTTCAAATGGCTTGTTTATGATATACCAATTTTTCACATATTTCATCGATGTTCTTTTTTGTTTTAGTACATTCCATAACTTTTTCGTAGCCACTTTGAATTTCAAATCATCCAAAGTTGGGACATTTGTTATCAGCTCAAAAGAGGATCTCTTGGAAATTTCATGTCCCCTGTATTTGAGCCATTTAATTGTTTTATTAGTTTCATCGATTTGAGCGATGTAATTTACATTCCCGATTTCAAACGTAGTGCCTTCTTCAATCAAATCATTCAAGATCTTCTCCACGTCTTTTCCTGAAATCGTTGATTCAAAAAGTGTTCCATGATTCAAAAGTTTTATAACATCTTTAATCCTTATTTTTTGATTCGTATTCTGATCTTCAAAAGCAATCAAAGGAATCGAATGGACGGAACTTCCTTCAAAAATATTGGTTAAAAACTCTGCCACTGTGTTGACAGGATTTAAACCATTGAATCCATAATCCCGAGGTTTGTACGCAAAAACCGCGAGTTCACGATTCAACCAGTTGCTCATTTCATTGATTTTTGGTTCAAATGGACTTATAGAAGGATTGAAAAGAGGTTCGAAGCTATATTCAATATTATTTCCATTTACCTTGAGACTCAACAAATCATTTCCAGATAACGCGAGGACCTTCTTACCATTAATATCGAACACTCCGGAAAGATCACTTTCAAAAATCACAAGATCCACTCTATCATCCAATTTATCCAAAACAGAAAAAACATCGAAGTCTTCATCATTCGATATACCCACTATTATGATCTTATCCTTGCTTTCATCGTTGTCGAACAAATC
>DQYP01000141.1 GCA_011043375.1 Thermotogaceae bacterium
GATTATACACTGCCCATCTGGTTTTTCTTGTTTGCATACTTATCACCCTATACGATTATACTACATAGGTTAATTAACAACAAAGGATATTTAAAATGTCATTCATCACAATCCCTTAAAAGGAATGTGTCTTCTGACTTATAAATCTATAACTTTTGCAATTTCACCGATATTCTCAAACACCAAATCTGGTGTCAGCTCACTGTTTTTGAGATCATCGAGAGTTGTTTCACCGCTGAGTACCAATATCGACATTATCCCACTGTTGAGTCCAAGTTTTATATCTGTGTAGAGTCTATCCCCTATCATGCAAATTTTATTCTTCTCTATTTTTAATTTTTCAGACAGTAAATCTAAGATGTATGGATTCGGTTTTCCAATGATCATATCAGGCACTCTATTTGTTGATGCTTTTATTGCCTGTATCATGGCTCCAGCATCGGGTATGAAGCCACCTTCAATGGGACAATTTATATCCGGATGGGTAGCTACATATGGCAAACCTCTTCTCACGAAATCACACATTACGGCGAGCGATTCATACGTTAAAGTTTTATCGAATCCAAGGATAACAGCATCAGGTTCCCTTGAATACTCACCGAATCTATCTGGATTGACTACATTGAAATCATATATCCTAAAAATCTTTTTCAGTTCGGGCGTCCCAAGGACAAAAAGATTCTTATAATCTCTATACCTCTTCAAGTACTCGGCTGTAGCTTCTCCTGATGTGAAAACTTTTATTTCTTCATCTTTGAGACCCATGCCCTTTATCTTATCAACATAGCTATCTGGATCTTTCGAAGAATTGTTTGTGAGGAACACATAGTCCTTTCCAAGCTTTCTGATTACCTTAATGAAATACTCTGACCAATCGAAAAGATGAGTTCCAAGATAGAAAGTACCATCCATATCGAGAACAAACAGATCCATTTCAAGTAGTCTCGTGAGTTTGGAATTATCATTCTTTAGCATCAAGTTATCTCCTCTCCACACGTAGTTGATTATTCCACCATTGGTTGTAAATCGATCTACTGTATATATATTATATACTCAGGGAAAGGATATCCTCTCATAGAAAGATTAGATGTGATGATCAGAAAAAACTCTCAAGGTGATAATTGTGAAAAGCATCTTTCTCTTTGGATTTTATGGCTATGGAAATTTAGGAGATGAGATTCTACTTGAAAATTCTTTGAGACTTCTATCCAATTACGATGAAATTGCTAAGTTGGTGATCTTATCTCCCAAAATTCCAAGATTTTCTGGTGATGGATTCATCAACTTTGAACTGGATAATGTTTCAAAGTATAATTTTCCGAAACTTTTGAAAGCTATAAATTCCTGTGACCTAATGATCGGCGGTGGTGGCGGGATATTCCAAGATGAAACGAGTCTTCGAAGTTTTTTATATTACTCTTCACTGGTAAAATATGCCTTGATGGCTAAAAAACCTGTTCTTTTGCTTGGACAGAGTCTTGGACCCTTGAGAAGTCCTATCAGTAGAAGAGTTATGAAAAAAATTCTTGTATCTAATCTTGTGTATCCTCTTATGCGCGATCCAGTTTCATACAGGTATGCAAAGCTTTTTTCAAAACACGCGGTCCTTTCCACCGATCTTGCTTTTACATATATTCCACAGATTCCAAATATTGAAAAAAATCCAAAAAAATTTTCATTGGCTATCAAAGAGCCCTTGATTGTAAACAGCGATTTTTTTCATATTCTAAAATCTCTGGGCTTTAAGAAAGTGGATCTTTTGATCTTTTTTCCAAAAGAAGAAGAAAAAACAGCCTTGAAGAATATGGAAACACTCAAAAAGCACTTTGAAGTATCCATATCCATAGGTTATAAAAGAATAGTCGAATCAATAGCCTCCTCGAGTCTTACATTCACTCAACGCCTCCATGGGGCTATTTTATCGCTCATCTTTTCAACTAAATTCATAGCCTCGAAGACTCCAAAGATAGTTCGTACATTCCATGAATTCACCTATCCGGGATTTGCAAATTTCAGTTCCTCATTTGAGTTAGTGGATTCCATTGAAAAGATACTGGAGTTCGATTTCGAGAGTTACCGAAGGAAAACTCTTAAAATATTTCTCAAAAGGTCTGAGAACGTTAGAAAAATGTTAAATTTTTTCTTAGAAGCCAAATATACACCTAAAAACTTGATTTTTGAGTCGAAAACATGATATATTTTTGTCAAGCAAAGGGTTTCGCTATAAAATCCCAACGTCCTGGGAAAGGGGGGCTAGTTAATGAACAAGAAAACACTTGTTGCTGAAGTAGCCAAAAAGGCTGGAACAACCAAGAAAGAAGCCCAGAAAGTTGTAGATGCTTTCATTCAAACTGTGAGTGAAGCTTTAGCAAAGGGCGAAAAAGTTAGATTGGTGGGCTTCGGAAGTTTCGTGGTCAAAGAAAGGGCAGCAAGAAAAGGTGTAAATCCAAGAACTAAGAAAGCAATCAACATACCAGCAAAGAAAGTACCAAAGTTTGTACCTGGTAAGGAGCTTAGAGAGAAAGTCAGCTGATTTTAGCTTCTCGATTTTTAAAGACAAAAGGCGGGATGGAAGACCCGCCTTTTGTCTTTTGGATGAAACAGATAAAAATATTGTAGAATAGTACTGTAATAGAAAATGATATGAATCGAGGAGGAATTTTCATGTTCAGAATTTTTCTAAAATCCAAGCTTCACAGAGCGACTGTTACCAGGAAAAATCTCGATTACGAAGGCAGTATAACCATAGACGAAAGGCTATTGGAACTCGCTGATTTAAAAGAAAATGAGCTTGTTCAAGTTTACGATATAGACAATGGGAACAGATTTGAAACTTATGTTATAAAAGGTGAGAAAGACAGCGGCTGTATAGAGCTAAATGGAGCAGCCGCCAGGTTGGTGGAAATAGGTGATAAAATCATAATCGCCTCGTACGCTATCTACACTGATGAGGAATACACAAAGCCCAAGGTGATCTTATTAGACGCTCAAAATAAACCAATTAAAATCACCTGAGCTTCTTTTCTATTGCTTTTACAAGTGCTGCAAAAACCGGATGGGGATTTCCAACTTTGCTTCTGTATTCTGGATGGAATTGCACCCCAACAAAAAATGGATGGTTGTTTAACTCAATTGCTTCAACAAAATCCGACATAGCGGAAACAACCAATTTCTTTTCATCATTATTTTCATTGCTATTTTCATTCGGAATTGTAAAGTGTTCTTTGAACTCATCGAAATTAACTTCATACCTGTGTCTATGCCTTTCTCTTTCCTCAGTTAACTCACCATATATTTTCCACAATCTGGTATTAGGAAATATCCTCATCTCCTGGCCCCCGAGTCTCATCGTTCCACCAAGATTCAGGACCTTTTTCTGTTCCTCCATTATATCGATAACGGGATATTTTGTATTTGGGTCGAATTCTGTAGAATTAGCTTCTTTGAATCCGACGATATTTCTGAAATATTCAATGACCATCAATTGCATTCCAAGACATATTCCAAGGATTGGTATTCTTCTTTCACGTGCATAAGTTATCGCCTTTATCTTTCCTTCAATACCACGTTTTCCGAATCCTCCGGGTATTATAATTCCATCGAATCCCTTCAAAAATTCCTCAGGGTTACCATCCTCTTCCAAAAGCTCAGAATCGACTACACGTGGTTTCTCAACCCCACACAAGAAAATGCTTTCTATGATACTCTTGTATGCGTCGTCCGTTCCAAGGTACTTTCCAACCAATGCGATCTTTATTGGCCTAAAAACCTTTGGATAATCCCAATCGAAGTTACCGGATAATTCTATATTCAAGAACTTTGCGATCTTACTGTGTACATTGTATTCTTTCAAGATCTCCGGAATTTCATACACGTTTTTCGTATCGTAGAGGTTTATCACCATATTCCGTGATACCCCTGTAAATAACGATATTTTATCGAGACTCGATGGATCTATCGGAAATTCAGTCCTTACAACTATCATGTTTGGCTGAATTCCTATCCTTCTCAACAATTGGACAGATTGTTGGGTCGGCTTGGTTTTAAATTCATTCGTTGTTCCCAAATATGGTACGAAGGTAGTATGAATGAAAAGAAAATTATCCAAACCCAATTCCATTGAAAGCTCCCTTACAGCCTCAAAGAACACTTCTCCTTCTATATCTCCAACCGTTCCACCTATTTCAATCACCAATAATTCGCCTTCCATCGATTTTATCCTGTTCTTTATCTCCTCGGTCACATGTGGAACCACTTGAACGGTCGATCCAAGGTATTCTCCTCTTCTTTCCTTACTTATGACAGAATAGTAAACCTGACCGGCAGTTAAGTTGTTCTTTCTGCTCATATCCTTCCCGGTGAATCTTTCATAATGTCCAAGATCCAAATCTGCTTCATATCCATCATCCGTGACGAAAACCTCTCCATGTTGATTGGGATTCATAGTACCGGCATCCATATTTAGATACGGATCTATTTTTAGAACATTCACATCCAATCCATAACCGTTCAACAACCTTGAGATCGATGCAGCGACTATTCCTTTGCCTATACCACTTAAAACTCCACCAGTAACAACTATAAATTTCTTAGGCATCGTTGATAACCTCCCATACGTTGATACAAATTTAAACCGGCGCCATTAAAGCGCCGGCGTTGTTTGTTATGAAGCATTTATAATTATTCATTCAAGGGAAGTTTCACAATTTTACCTGTCTCAGCAGATATGTTCGCCGCCAGTATTATTTCAAGAGATTTCATTCCTTCTTCACCAGGGACAAGACATTCTGCTCTACCAAGTATTGCATCTATGAAGTTGTCTATACTTGGGATCTTCCAACCTCCCTGAGCGTTTGTAACCATAGGCGGTACCTCGATTTCCAATGTCGAAACTACAGGTTTCACAAGTTCTACAAAGAGCCTTCTATTCTTTTCAACGTTTATTTTCAAGACACCATTTTCACAATACAAGATGACATCATTTGATTCATCACCATGGGTTATCCAGTTTGCAGTTACAACTCCAAGTGCTTCATTGTTGAACTTTAAGATTATCGCTGCATTGTCTTCAACAGTTGCCCAATCCTTTTCGAGTCTCGACGTAAACGCTGCAACTTCAGTGACTTCAAGTCCTGTCAAGTATCTCACAAGATCGACCTTGTGAACTCCAAGATCTGCAAGTGGGCCAAAACCGGCTTTTTCCTTTTCAAAGAACCATTTTCCCCTTGGAGACCAATTTTCTGGGCCAGCATGCCCAAAAGTCGTTCTAACGGAAAGTACCTTGCCAAGTATCCCAGAATCCATAATCTCCTTTGCTTTTTGGTGCAAAGGAACAAACCTTTGAGATTGATCAACCATGAGAATCACTTTATTTTTCTTCGCCGTTTTAACCATTTCTTTGGCCTCTTTCATGGTTATTGCCATAGGTTTCTCTACCATTACATGTAATCCCTTGCTTGCAGCATAAATCGTTATGGGAGCGTGAAGGTAATTCGGGGTACACACGAATACAGCATCGAGATCCTCTTTATCGATCATTTCTTTATAATCTCTGTAAACTTTATTGATTTTGTAGAGTTTCGTAACGTGATCGATGTTCACATCGTCAATATCACATATAGCTTTCAATTTGATATCCGGATGATTAATTAAATTTGGTAGATAAAGTGTTTGAGCGATTTTACCAACACCAACTATACCAGCTTTTATCTTCTTTGACATCCTCGATACCTCCCTTGATATTTTATTTTCCAAAATTTTTTAAAAAGTCGAAACTCACTTTAACACTCTCAAGTGAATCGAGCGAGGATCTATCCTGCTCTATTATATACCATTCTGTTCCAAAATTTTGAGTGATTTCAATAATCTTTTTCAAATCAATGATTCCTGTTCCAAGTTCTGTCATTTCCTTTGTTTCATTGTCTTTCATATCCTTCAGGTGTACAACAAAGATCCTTCCTTTCAACTTGTCCTCTATGAATTTCACAGGGTCGTATCCAGCGTACTTTATCCAGTAAATGTCGGGTTCGAAAAACACCAAGGATGGATCCGTGTTTTCTATGAGTATATCGAAGCCAGTGGTATTTCCCTCTAAAGATTTGAATTCGAAATCGTGATTGTGATATCCAAATTTCAATCCATAGTTTTTTGCCTTTTCCCCAAGTCTATTGAAAAAATCGGCAACTTTTCTGTAATACCTGAGATCTTCTCTCTTTTCTTTCGGTAATGCTGGACAGACAACATATTCCATGTTCAATCTCTTTGCAAACTCGAATTCTCTATCTGCTTTTTCTTCCAAAAGCTGAAGTGGCACATGTGATGAAATTGCCTTCAATCCAAGATCGTCAAGAAAATTTCTTATCTCCTCTGCCGTATGATCGTAATATCCCGCAAACTCGAATGCTCTGTAACCAATTTCAGCGAGTTTTTTCAAGGTTCCAAAGAAATCCTCAGAGAGTTTATCACGAACACTGTAAAGCTGCAATCCAAAATTCATATTCTAAAACCCCCTTCTATGTTATATTCCAAAAGCTTTTCAATAATTACATCAACAGGATCAACCACTTTAGGTAAATCTTTTAAAGCAATGGATATTTCCGTGCAACCAAGTATCATACATTCATAATCATCCACGTATTTCTCGTAAACTCTTTTTAGTTTTTGCTTTCCTTCTTCGTTTTTTCCCGCTTTTATCAAGTAGATTCCTTCCATCACATCATGTTGTGAAGCAGCGTCTGGATGAGAGAATGAAATATCATATTTTTTGAGCGCATTTTGATACAGTTTTGTTTTGAGTGTTCCATCGGTTGCCAATATGAACGCACTTTTGAAACCTTCTTTTTTTATGTACATAGCTACTTCCTCTATCATGTTTAATAACGGGATACTCACATGTTCCACTATCTGGTCGTAAAAATAATGAGCGGTGTTACATGTCATAACCAAAACAGTGGCACCAGCGTTTTCAAGGCGTTTGGCGGATTCCACAATTTTTGGTAAAGGATCAGGACCTTTACCAAATATGAAAGCGGTTCTATCAGGTATCTTAGAGTTCGAATCTATTATGATGTGAGTATGATCCTGGTCTCTTGAGACTTTTTCTTTCTTTAAAAACCTAATAAAAAAATCGGCGGTGGCCTCAGGCCCCATCCCACCGATAACACCAACAATTTTCTCCATTTATTTGACACACCCCCACTGATTAAGTCGCATTTTTTAAGTGAGTGTACTCGCAGCGAGTTTGGTGAGAGCTATCAACATGTTGTATATGTTGAGATAATTGTCGTCCCTGTAGATAACCGTATGCGATCCTTTTCTCTCGACTTGCGGTATGAATGAGCATAACTCCGCCATCTGTGGATAATGCATCTCTATCTCAATTTCAAATGGTGGTTCAAAATTGAAAGGTTTGAATTCACTTCTATTGGCTGATTTTATATCTTGAAGAATTTTCCTCAATTCTTTTTTGAGCACGCTTCGTGGTTTCATCATTGCACTGTATCTACCAATTGCATTCTTTGTGACCAGAAACCTCGTTCCTCTTTCTTTCAATACATCACATTCTTTCTCAAGATAATCATCACCGGATATCAAAACCACAGGAACGTTGAAATATCCGGCTACTCCAGAATTCAAGATAGCTTCATTCACGACTTTTCCATTTATCGTTATCCTATGTATAACAGCACCAGCATATGTATGATTCAAAACACCTCCCGGTGAATTTGCACCTGAATGATACCCCAAGAAAAATGCTGCATCGAACTCGGAATCTATGCCTGTCATCATATAATACAATCTTGGAGCTCCCTTTATGTGCCAAACCCTTGGATCGTCATAAAAATTGTAGTTCAAATTCGTCCCCGAAGCGTGTGAATCCGCGACCACAACTTTCTCAACATCGAAAAGATCAAAAACCTCATCGAAAACCATTTTTATGTGTTCTTCCATCAAATCTGGTCTGTACTTCTTGTTAGTCGTTGTGGCTTCGAGGGTATCGCTTATTCCTTCTATTCCTTCTATATCTATAGATACAAACAATTTCTTCAATTCCACCTTTTATCCCTCCCAAGAATTCTCAATTCATTTTTTTCTCTTTCAAAGCCTTTCAATGGGTTATCTTCCTTTAACATCAAACTTGAATCAAGATCATGATATGTGAATGCTCCAGTTCCTGCAGCAAAATCAACACTCTGTGTGATTCCAAGTGATGATTCTCCCATACATCCTATCATTAATCCCACACCAGCTGATTTAGCCATTTCGACTATTGCGAGGGCATCAGACAAGCCGGATTTCATGAGTTTTATATTTATATAGTCGACGCATCCATTTTGTATTAACTTGAACGCATCGTATTTCTCAAATACAGATTCATCAGCTGCAACCGGATATGGAGAACTCTGTCTAACCAACTTCAAACCATCATAATCTTTCCTGTGAACGGGTTGTTCGAGCAAGAGAACATTCACACCCTTAATATAAAGCTTATTCGCAAGTTCTATTGCTTCTTTAGCTTTAAACGCTTGATTTGCATCGACTATGTACCCGGTATTGTTTGTGACTTCGGCTATTTTTTCAACACTTTCAACTCCAGTTTCGATTGATTCCACCTTGATCTTGATTGTTCTGAAACCTTCAGAATATATTTTCTTGGCTTCCTCCACCATATCTTCAATCTCACCTATCCCCACAGTTTTATCGGTAAAGATAGAACCTTTAGCTCCTCCGAAGAACTCAAATGGCGTTATTCCCAATGAGGTTGTTAGTGCATCTATTATCGCATATTGCACAGCTGCTTTTGCACTTGGAATTGCCTTGAAAATCGTGTCCGTTTCATTGAAAAGTGCTCTGTAATTTCTAACATCTTTTCCAACTAATGATTGGCAGAGTTCTTTTAAACCTGTCTCCACTATACTAGGTGTCTCTGAACTGATGAGAAAAGAAGGAGATGCTTCACCCAATCCATATGTTCCATCATCCAACACAACTTTCACTTCGATATTCACACTCTCATAGTGTGCACCAAGTGATATCTTGAATGGTTTAGAATACTCATAGGTTTTCCTGGTTACCTCAAATGCTTGAATCTTGAAAGCCAAAACAGCCACCCCCATTTA
>DQYP01000200.1 GCA_011043375.1 Thermotogaceae bacterium
CTCTTAGCTAACAGAATTAGAGTATTATGAGGAGGTGTCAAAAATGAAAAAAATTGCTTTTGTGATTGCTATTTTGACACTTTTGATATTGATCTCCAAGATATCTGCTCAAGGGATTAATTTCAGATTCAATTGCACCATAAACGGTGCCCAAAAAGTGGTGGAAAAATCCAAGGATTTATTGATATGTGATGTGTTGAAAAACAGTGAAATTGAAATCATTTTAACCGCTCAAATTTACCCACCAAATTTGGTAAATATATCAGCCTTAGAATTTCCTAAAGAATTGAAAGTAAAATTCAATCCTTCGCAAGGATATGGAAGTGCCTATTCAACATGTAAGGTTAAGATCCCTGAAAATATCACTGATAAACAATATGAATTGGTTTTTGTATTCTTTGCGACCTCTACCCAGCAGATTTTTATGAAACTGAAAATAATTTTGAGAGTAAAAGATGTTCTCGAATTGCCACACACAACTTACACACAACCGATGTTGAAACTCCCTCTATCACTTCCAATAACACCAAGATCAAAACAAAGGGATACAACCAAATCCTCACCAACTGTTCCTTCGCCTTCAACTCAAACTCCAACTTACAATCCGTATACTTATACTTCCCAAACAGACAACAACGGTTCTTTCATACTCAAGATTCCAGATCTAAAAAACACGACTTTGAAAGGTAAGATATTAAACGCCAATCACCAACCAATTAAAAATATACAGATAAAGATTACTTTAATTCCAAAGGATAAGAAAATAAGAAAAGTACAGGACATAGTGAAAATAGTAATATCATCGGACAAGTTTGAAAGAGTTGAGATAATGAAAATCAGACTTACTTCCTCCATCGATCTGAAAGGAAATATAGAGACAACCATATGGCTTGGAGATATAATCGTACATGAAATCATCCAACACGAGATCAATCTTTAATGAAGTGCTAAAATAGAAATCGATGAGAAATATTAAAATCTATGAATCCCTTGTGAAAAGTATTTTATCAAGATCAAAAATCCCAGGTATTGATTACTCCCTCAATCCATACATCGGATGTTCTTTTGCTTGTAAATATTGCTACGCTTCCTTTGTAAAAAGATTCTATAAGCATCCAGAAAACTTCGGGGAGTTTGTTGAAGTGAAAATGAATGCACCTGAAATTCTTGAAAAGGAGTTTCCAAGGAAAAAACCAGGCAAGATAGTCATGAGCCTCATTTGCGATCCTTATCAACCTGTGGAGAAGAAATACAAAATAACCAGAAAATGTTTGGAGGTTTTTTTAAAACTTGAGAATATATCCTCCAGATTTCAACTTTCAATACTCACTAAATCTCCACTTGTGGTGAGAGACATAGATATACTGAAAGAATTAAAAAATGTGAAAGTGGGTTTCAGCATCTCAACGGATAGTGAAAGATTAAGGAAGATATTTGAACCTTTTTCTCCAACTATAGAGAGCCGCATCAGAGCACTGAGGTTTTTAAAGGAAAATGGCATAAGGACATATGTATTTGTAGCACCCGTGTTGCCAATGAACGTTGAAAATCTCATGAAAAAAATCAACGGTTCCACAGATGAAATCAATGTGGATTGTATGAATTACATCTGGAAAACTCGAAATTTGTATAAAAAGTACAAGATGGAATTTGCCATGAAGAGAGAATACTGCGAGGAGATCAGGAAACAAATCGAATTTTTCTTTCATCAACGTCCAAATTAAAAAGATTTATAAGAATTGTAGGTACTTTACAAACTTGGACGTTTCTGTTAAAATCAAATTGGAAAAAGGTTTCGAGGGCTTAAGCCCTCGAAATTTATTTATACTTTGAAGGTGATAATTATGTATATGAGTAGAGAAGAAGTTGAAGAGAAGGTTAAAGAATTATCAAAAGATATTGTTGAAGAGATGGGATTGGAAATATTCGATGTGAAATTTGCAAAAGGTAGCAGAGGTTGGGTATTGACCATATATATAGATAGAGAAGATGGATACATAAGCATAGAAGACTGTGAAGCCGTCTCCAAGATGCTTGATCCAATACTCGATGAAAGCGATATAATAAACCATTCATACACTCTGGAAATCTCATCGCCTGGTATGGATAGACCATTGAGGGGTGTAAAAGATTACATAAGGTTCAAAGGAAACCTGGCTAAATTCGTGTTAAAAGAATTCGTTGCCAACAGGAAGGTGATTGTTGGACACATCAAAGAGTATGATCAGAATAGGGAATTATTGCTCGTTGAAGATAGAGATACAGCTAAGATAATTGAGATACCTATTGAATTGATTTCAAAAGCCAATCTTGAAGTGGAATTCTGATTCGAGTGAGGAGGTGCTAATATTGAATATAAACCTTTTAGAAGCAATAGAACAACTTGAAGAAGAAAAAGGAATATCAAGAGATGAACTTATAGACATACTCGAAAAGGCACTCCTGAGTGCTTACAAAAAGAATTTTGGAAAGTCGAAAAATGTTGAAATAGTTATAAACCGTATGACAGGAGAAATCGAAGTTTACCAACTTTTGGAAGTGGTTGAAAACGTGGAGGATGTAAATACACAAATAGATATTCAAGAGGCGCAAAAAATAGATATTAAGGCCGAAATAGGCGATGTAGTGAAAAGAAAATTGAATGTGAAAAAGTTTGGCAGGATAGCAGCACAGACTGCTAAACAAGTATTGATTCAAAAAATAAGGGAGATAGAGAAGGAGAATTTATTCAGACAGTATTCGAACATGGTTGGGACAGTTACAACTGCTGAAGTTATAAGAGCTACAGAATTTGGAGCCGACATAAGAATTGGAAAGTTAGAAACCTTTTTTTCAAGGAGCGAATGGATACCCGGTGAAGAAATTCAAGCTGGAGACTTCGTGAAGGTCTATATAACAGATGTGCGTAAAAAGGGCAAAGGACCTTTGATAATGGTTTCAAGGAAAGTTCCAGAGTTGTTGATTGGATTGTTAAGATTGGAAGTGCCTGAGATAGATGAAGGTGTTGTGGAAGTGATAAAAGTAGCACGAGAAGCTGGAACAAGGAGCAAAGTTGCTGTTAAATCTAACAATTCTCTTGTTGATCCCATAGGAGCTTGCATAGGTGAAAATGGTAACAGGATAAACAATATAATAAGGGAATTGAAGAATGAGAAGATTGATATAGTTAAATGGGCAGATGATCCCAAGACTTTCATAGCCAATTCTTTGTCACCTGCAAGGGTTATAGATGTACAAATAGTGGATCCGGAGAAAAAAGCTGCGAGGATATATGTATCTCCCACTCAATTATCGCTTGCGATAGGAAAAGGTGGACAGAACGCGCGCCTTGCAGCAAAATTAACAGGTTGGAAAATAGATATAAAACCGGTTATGAAAGACGTAGAGTGAGAGATCAAATTCCAAACATTATACCGAAATAGAATTCATTTGGCCTATACAGAGCCTCGCCGAGAAAGGAAGACCAGGCGAGGCTCAATTTATATCCACCGAATATCCTCATATTAACCTTGCTATCGAATCTATCACCAAACAGTGTGTATGACAACTTAAAATCGATACTGCTCATTGACATTAGATCATCCGAAACGGGAGAAGGCCAATTGTAGTAGAACGAATCATTTTCATCGTAAACTGTACTCAAAAAATGGTATCTGAAATCTAAAGATAATTTTAGATTGGATATATCGAAGTACGGTCCGATGATATAGTAAAACCTGCCTTTCTCCTCATTTGAAAAATCAGAAAATTCTATTTCTATACCACTTTTTATACCAACGTTTTGGTATTCCATTTCTAAAAAAAAGTTAGCCAAAAAACTTGAAATCGGAGCATTCAAGTTGAATTCAATCTCCCCCTCGAGAATTGGAAGGAAACTATCTTCGAACTCTTTTTTGAACCCTACTCCGCTCCAAGGATATCCTGCCTTTAAATAGAAAAAACTAGCGAAAGGAAATAAACCATAAATAGAACCTTTCGATTCGATTCCTAGAGAAAACTTTTTGTAAAAATCTTCAGAAAAGATCACAGAAGATACCAATAAAAGAGTTACAATCAAAACCATTGAAAACTTAGCATGTTTCATTGAATCACCTCAAAAAGGTTCCGAGAATGATATAGTGATCCTTCTTTTACGAGTTGAGACATTGAGCTCTATAAAAAATTCGTCTATGAAATTCCTGTATAGGCTACTGATAAAAAATCTCATTCTCAATTCAAACAAATCCACTATTTTTTCAGCTTCAAATTCATTCAGATTATCTAATTGATCTATAGGATAAGAAAAATTGGCGGTTATCTCCCAAGGCATGTATCTATAACTTAAAAATGCACCAACACTTGCGATAGAATTCCAAGAAACTTCCGTTGAATCGTAGGATTGAAAATTACCGTATTCGATGGATAAAAAGGGACCTACTTTCAACCTTGAATTCTTCTGTCTGCCCCACAGTGGAAAATATGTATCAAGGTTGAACATAAAGTAATCAGTAGGCGAAGGATTCGAAGATGTCGTAGCATCGAGATTGAAAGTCACATCGAAGAGTATCTCATCTCTAAAGTCATCGGATAGACCGAGATTAACATTCCAACCAGCAGGTTGAAATTTCTCAGAGGAGAATTGATAACCACCGCCAATTATGAAATTCATACCAAATACACTGGAAAAAATAAAAAAGAATGAAAAGATAACAAAGATCTGCTTATTTATCATATCCCTGCTATGAATCTTCCTCCTTCTTTAAAAATGAATCCTTTTATCTCAAGCTGTGTTAAAAGCTCTGATAGCTTTGAAAAACTCCAATTAGTTGAACTCAAAAGTACATCAAACTCGTTTTTCCCCTCTTTTATCTTCTCTATCAATACCTGTTCATCCTTCGATAGTTCTCCCTCATGATCCCTTTTAACTTCTTTTTTATTGAAATTCAAATATGGAAATTCCTCTTTTATGTCCTCAACACACATTGTGAGCTTCGCACCGAATTTTATCAACTTGTTTGTTCCTAAACTCATAACTGAATTTATGTTTCCTGGAACTGCGAAAACATTCCTGTTGTATTCCAAAGCTAATCTTGCGGTTATCAATGAACCACTTTTTTCACTTGCCTCTATGACCAATGTTCCAAGTGAAAGTCCCGCTATTATTCGGTTTCTTCTTGGAAAATTGTACTTTAAAGGAGCTGTATCCAAGGGATATTCGGATATCAAGCAACCACTTTTAACTATCGAATCGTAGATCCTTGAATTATACGAAGGATAGACCACATTTATACCACACCCTAAAACTCCAATTGTCTTACCAAGGTTCTCAACTGCTGTCGAATGGGCAATGGTATCTATCCCAGCTGCAACACCACTAACGATGATGAATCCTTCCTTTACTAATTCTGTTGTCAAATCTTTTGCTATTCTCTTTCCGTAAGCGGTTGGTTTTCTCGTGCCAACCACGGCGATCATGGGATTATTTACTAAAGTTTCGATCTTTCCTCTACAATAGAGTACTATTGGCGGTGAAGGAATCTCCCTGAGAAGTGGAGGGTACTCTTCATCCCAGAAAGTGAGTATTTCAATGTCAGATTTTTCTATTCTCTTCAATTCTTTGTTCAAGAGTTTTACATCGAATTTCTTAAAATAATTTTCTAACTTATGGTTCAATTTTTTATCTTTGAAAAGATTACGAACAAAAGGAGAGCTTGGATTAAACGAGCTCTCCATTAATGTTTCTATTTCCGATGGTAAAAAATCACCGAAAATATTCAATGCGATCAAATCTATCTTGTTCATCTTCAGAATAGAACTCAAAGAATGTAGGAACTCAGGTCCTCATCTTCCACTATCGATGAAAGCTTGGATTTCACATATTCGGAATTTATTTCAAATGTTTGTCCTTTCAATTCAGGGGCTTCAAAAGATACATCCTCAAGTACTTTCTCTATAACCGTGTACAGCCTTCTCGCACCTATATTCTCCAACTTTTGATTCAACGAATAAGCCACCTTTGCTATCTCCATCAATCCATCCTCTGTAAAAATCAAGTTCACTCCTTCAGTTTTCATCAGATGAATGTACTGCTTTGTGATCGCATTTTCCGGCTCGATGAGTATTCTATAGAAATCCTTTTCTGTCAATGGATTGAGTTCAACCCTTATTGGAAATCTGCCTTGAAGTTCTGGTATCAGATCAGAAGGTTTCGATAGATGGAAAGCACCAGCAGCAATGAAAAGTATATAGTCGGTCTTGACAGGTCCATATTTTGTCATTATAGTGGTTCCCTCAACGATCGGTAGAAGGTCTCTTTGAACACCTTCTCTTGAAACATCAGGTCCAGATGTGCTGTTTCTCGAAACAACTTTGTCTATTTCATCGAGGAATATTATGCCTCTTTGTTGTGCTCTTTCCAAACCCTCCTGCACTGCTTTATCCATATCTATAAGTTTTTCTGCTTCCAAAGGTAAAAGAATTCTACGTGCCTCCGAAACCGTCACTCTTCTCTTTTTCTTCTTTTTTGGGATCAAATTCCCGAACATGTTTTGAAGATCTATTCCGATCTCTTCAAGCTCCATACCGCCGACCATTCCAACGAAAGGTTGCTTTGCTTCCTCTATTTCGATCTCTATCTCCAAGTCCTCTAATTCCCCTGCCTGGAGCTTTTCTTTCATTTCCTGACGCCTTCTTTTAGCATTTTTGATGCTGTCAGGACTACGATGCTGTTGAGATTCAAATCCTTGAAATATATTCAAAAAACCCTGTGGAACATTTTGTCTTTTACTTTCGGGTACGATTGCATCTAATATTCTTTCTTCGACGAGCTCTTTTGCTTTTTCCTCAACTTCTCCGATCATCTCCTGTTTCACCATGTTGACACTCATCTCGACTAATTCTCTGAGCATTGAATCTACAGATTTTCCAACGTATCCAACCTCAGTGAAACGAGTGGCTTCCACCTTTAAAAATGGGGAGCCGGAGAGTTGGGCGACTCTTCTCGCTATTTCAGTTTTTCCAACACCTGTTGGACCTATCATCAATATGTTCTTTGGTACCACTTCCTTCCGTATATCCTCTGGGAGCTTCTGTCTTCTTATTCTATTTCTCAAAGCTATCGCCACTGCTTTTTTCGCATCATCTTGTCCAACTATGTATTTATCAAGTTCTTTCACTATTTCTCTTGGGGTCATTTCATCTATTTTTTTAAAATCATCCTTCCCCATGCTTATTCAACCTCCTCAACAGAAAAGAAGTTATTGGTGTAAATACATATTTCACTCGCTATTTCTAAAGATTTTAGCGCTATATCTCGTGCATCGAGATCAGTGTTTCTGATCAAAGCTTTGGCCGCAGCAAGCGCGTATGGACCTCCCGATCCTATGGCCACTATGTCTTCATCAGGTTGTATTACTTCCCCATTTCCTGAGATGATCAAAAGATGCTCTTTGTCAGCCACAACGAGCAATGCTTCCAACCTTCTCAGGACTCTATCAGTACGCCAGTCCTTAGCGAGCTCAACCGCTGCTTTTAAAAGATTGCCATTTGCCTCTCTGAACTTCTGTTCGAACCTTTCAAAAAGAGTGAACGCATCGGCAACTGAACCTGCGAATCCTGCAACAACTTTTCCCTCACCCAATTTTCGAACTTTTTTAGCGCCCGCTTTCATAATTGTATTTCCAAAGGTAACCTGTCCATCACCAGCTATGACGGTTTTACCATCTTTTCTCACCGCAACTATAGTTGTTCCTCGAATTTCCACCGTTCATACCTCCTTTTTCGAGAATAGCTTGTACGATTTTATCGATCAATTCTTCATAACTTATACCTCCCGCTTTCGCAGAGATTGGCACATCACTCAGCTCCGTTAAACCTGGTATCGTGTTTATTTCAAAGATATAAAAATCATCATTTGATAGTTTTCCATCTATTCTAACAACTCCCCTGCAATTGAAAAGTTCGAAGATACTTTCACCTATTTTTTCCACTTTTTTTTGAAGCTCTTCTGGAATCTCTGAAGGAATGACAAATTCAGTCATTCCCTTGGTGTACTTTGCGATGTAGTCGTAAAACTCACGTCTCGGCCTCAATTCCAGTATAGGTAACACACGGGGACGAGAACTCTCCACATCTTCCAGCACCGACACGGTTATTTCCTTCCCTTCAATGAATTTTTCAAGAAGTATTTGATCATTGCGATCGAACAAATCTACGATGTTTTTTTTGAATTCCCGATGATCATGGATTATTCTAACATCTATACTCGATCCCCCATATCTTGGTTTTAAAACCACGGGATAGTCGAATCCAAACGGAAGCTTTTCAATGGGCCTTGTCAAAAGCAGAAAATCTGGGGTCATGAAATTGTTTCCCTTCAAAATCAATTTGGTGATGTATTTATCAAAACATATGAAACTGGTATATGCATCTGAACCGGTATAAGGAATGCCGATGAAATCCAGCAATCCTTGTATTCTGCCGTCTTCACCGTACTCACCATGTAAGGCCACAAACGCACAATCACAGTTCCCCAACTTTTCGATCCAAGTTTCGAGTGATTCTATTGTATCTATTTCGCACGTTTCATATCCCAATTTTTTCAGTGCTTGTGAAACTAACTTTCCACTCTTTATTGATATCTCGCGCTCTCTTGAACTTCCACCATACAGCACCGCTATTTTCATTTCAAACTATCCTCAGAGAAATATTTTTTGCATGAAATACAATACAACATTTCTTTGCCCGATTTGTACCTGTAATATAATCTTTGTGAACAATCTGGGCAGTTGTAATTCGATGGTTCATACCAACTTATGAAATCACATTCTTTTTTCTCCAAGTTGTTCTCGCATATGTAATATGTCTTTCCCTTTTGAGATCTCTTTATTTGAACTTTTCCACCACATTTTGGACAATTGCCTCTGGCGTACTCAACTATTGGCCTTGTATAATCGCATGCCGGATATCTTGAACAGCCTATGAATTTCCCATATTTTCCCTTTCTTACAACCAACGATGCTCCACATTTTGGACACTTTTCATCCAGTTCTTCCTCTTTAAACGCTTCTATTGCTTCTTTAACGTGTAGAATATCCTTTTC
>DQYP01000132.1 GCA_011043375.1 Thermotogaceae bacterium
AATCTATGATAACAAAGTGGTGGCTGTTAAAGATGCTAATCTGACCGTTGAAGACAAGGAATTCGTTGTTTTGTTAGGACCATCTGGTTGTGGAAAAACGACCACTCTAAGGATGATTGCTGGATTGGAGGAAATAACAAAAGGGATAATCAAAATCGATGACAGAGTTGTAAACGATGTTGAACCAAAAGACAGAGATATTGCGATGGTGTTCCAAAACTATGCACTTTATCCCCATATGACTGTTTATCAAAATATGGCGTTCGGTTTGAAATTACGAAAATATCCAAAAGATGAAATCGATCGTCGAGTGAAAGAAGCTGCACGAATACTTGGAATAGAAGAACTCCTCGACAGGAAACCAAAGCAACTTTCCGGTGGTCAAAGGCAAAGGGTTGCAGTAGGAAGGGCGATCGTAAGAAATCCAAAAGTTTTCTTGTTTGACGAACCTCTTTCAAACCTCGATGCAAAATTGAGGGTTCAAATGAGAGCTGAGCTTAAAAAATTACATGGTAGATTGCAAGCAACCATTGTTTATGTTACCCACGATCAGGTTGAAGCAATGACTATGGCAAATAAAATAGTTGTAATGAGAGATGGTGTTATCCAGCAAATCGGCGATCCTCATGAAATATACAATAAACCAGCCAACATATTCGTTGCTGGATTCATTGGAAGCCCTGCGATGAACTTCATCGACGCGAAAATTGTTAGAGGTGAAGACGGCCTCTGGGTACAAACCAGTGGATTTAAAGTTAAACTGATAAAAGAACATGAAGATTTGGTAGCAGATTACATTGATAAAGATGTAATTTTTGGTGTAAGACCCGAGAATATATTTGATAAAGTTTTTGCGTTGGCTCCAAAACCGGAAAATACGATTACTACACAAGTGGATATAGTTGAACCTCTTGGAAATGCCACCATACTTCATTTAACATCCGGTCAGAATTCAATAGTGGCCAGTGTTGATCCAAGGACAGAAGCAAAAGAGGGAATGAAAATGGATGTAGTGTTTGATATGGCGACGATTCACATATTTGATCCAGTAACAGAAAAGGCCATAATTTAAATAAAACAGTATAAAGTTTTCAAATCAAGCTTGAGGCCGAGAAATCTCGGCCTCTTTTGTTGAGAAACGTATAGTCTATGATAAAGTTTGAATTTTCAATAAATTCGTAGTTCCCGGAACTCCCCAAGGTATCCCAGCAGTTATGATTATTTGTTCTCCTTTTTGTGCCAAACCGAGTGATTGGACTAACTCTTCAGTGATATCAAGCATTTCATCTGTATTTGTCGTTTTACCGACTAATATAGGATAAACTCCCCATACAAGACCAAGCTTCTGATAAGTTGAAGGATCGGGGGTTACTCCGATTATCACAGCTTTGGGTCTATACTTTGAAACCCTTTTTGAAGTGCTACCACTCGTAGTCGGTGTTACAATCACATTCAATTCGAGATTATTTGAAATATCCCAGCATGCTTTTGCAATAGCTTCATTGGTATCTTTTGTGAGAGGATATACTCTCAACATATCCAAAAAATTTCTCTTGAATTCCTCGTATTTTTCCTCAGTGACCCTCGCTATTCTATCCATCATTTGAACAGCTTCAACTGGATAATCACCGACGGCAGTTTCACCAGATAGCATTACCGCATCAGTTCCATCAAGTATGGAGTTTGTAATATCTGCCACTTCAGCTCTTGTTGGGATAGGATTAACTACCATTGATTCCAACATCTGAGTTGCTGTGATAACAGGCTTGGAATAGAGATTTGACAATTGAATGATCCTTTTTTGTTCTATGGCTACCCTTTCCACTGGTAATTCCACTCCTAAATCTCCCCTTGCAACAAGCACAGCTTCCGAAGCCCTTATTATATCATCCAAACTTTTCAAAGCCTGAGGGGTCTCTATCTTAGCTATAACTTCTATTGAAGTTGCACCCAATTCTTTTAAGATTCTCTTCAATTCAAGTATATCTGCAGTTCTTCTTATGTAAGATTGAGCGAGAAATTCCACATTCTCTTCTACAGCTAAAGCAACAAAATCTCTGTCTTTCTCTGAAAGAGGTGGAAGATCGAAATCGATGCCTGGAACACTCAAACCTTTTTTCGGTTTTATACTTCCAGAATTCAATGCAATACATACAAGTGATTTTTCTCTTTTATCGATGGCTTTCAATTTTATGTTTCCATCATCTATCAAAATCACGTCACCAATATTTACATCTCTTATAACTTTTTCCTTACATGTTGTTGAAAACCCTTTGTTGGTTATTTCATAGGGTTTAGAATATATGAATATCTCTTCTCCTTCTTTGATCTCTATCTCATCATTTATTCCTTCTATCCTGACCTTTGGGCCTTCGAGATCCAATATTATTGGTAGCGCGATATTCAGATCTTTTCTTACCTCTTTAATCAATCTAATGGTTCTACGGTGTTTCTCTATACTACCATGTGAGGTATTCAATCTAACGACATTCATACCAGCGCCAATCAATTTTTCTATCATTTCTCTGGAATTAGTTTTGGGTCCCAAGGTACAAACTATCTTAGTTTTTCGCATCATGAAATCTCCCTTCTTTCCCAAAACTCTCTTAAGACAACACATTTGCTAATTCATAAAGTGATAAGTCCAATCTTTTCTTTTCCCTTAAAACCTCATCGAGAGGGGTTCTGGTGATTTTATTCCCTTGCAATCCAGACATAGTTCCATGTTCTCCATCAATGAGTGCTTGGACTGCATCTGAACCAAGTCTTGATGCTAATAATCTATCAAAAGAAGTAGGGCTTCCGCCTCTTTGAATATGTCCAAGAATCGTTATCCGAGTTTCATAGCCTATTTTATATTCCAGATATCTTGCCACTGTATAAGCACTGGCTGCACCCTCAGCGACTACAACTATACTGTTTATTTTACCTCTCTTTCTTCCCATTAGAAGTTTATCAGCAACAGCCTGGTAATCAACAGGAATCTCCGGAATAATAATAGCTTCAGAACCTGTGACTATTCCAGATATCAATGCGATATATCCTGAATTTCTCCCCATGACTTCTACTATAAAAGCTCTTTCATGTGATGAGGCAGTATCTTTAAGTTTTTGAATGGCATCCATAACGGTGTTCAAACACGTATCTACTCCGATACACATGTCCGTCCCATTGATATCATTGTCTATACTAGCCGGCACACCAACGGTTGGGAACTTGTGTAACTGTGAGAGTATCGCTGCTCCAGTCAAACTTCCATCTCCTCCTATAACCACCAATCCCTCTACACCATGCTTTTTGAGGTTCTTCAACGCCTTCTCCCTTCCACTCTCAACTTTGAACTCTTCGCACCTAGCAGTCCTAAGTATAGTTCCTCCCCTTTCCATTATTCCACCAACATCTTTAAAAGTTAAAGGGATAAACTCATCGTCGATTAATCCGGCGTATCCTCTCATAACCCCTAATACTTCCAATCCTTTAGTTGTAGCATATCTAACAACGGCCCTGATTGCAGCATTCATACCCGGAGCATCTCCACCGCTTGTCATAACAGCTATTTTTTTCAACATGTTTAACTACCTCCCCAAAAAGTTAAAATAATTTTAGCTGCTCATTCTTGAATATTTTTCTTCTTCTACGTGTCTTTCTTTTTAGCTCTTCAAGTTCTCTATCGCCTATGTTTTTCACCCTCTTATCTATCTGACTTTCCTTTGTTATTATATTCAGTATCTCTTTCGCCCTCTCTATTATTTCATCATCAATACCGGCTACTTTTGCAACTTCTATACCATAACTCCTTTCTGAAACTCCATCAACTAATTTATGTAAAAATACTATCCCATTATCAGTCCTCTTGACTAAAAACGTCTTATTGAAGATACCTGTGTAGAGATTCGCTAATTCAGTCAACTCAGTGTAATGGGTTGCAAAAATCACATATGGATTCAAAACCTTGTATAGATATTCTGAAACTGCCCATGCTATGCTTATACCATCGAAAGTGCTTGTACCCCTTCCAACCTCATCGAGTATCACCAAGCTTTTCTCTGTTGCGTACCTCAAGATCAACGCAGTTTCGCTCATTTCGACCAAAAAGGTGCTCTTTCCACTAGCAATATCATCTTTTGCGCCTATTCTTGTGAAAACTCTATCGAATACAGGTAGAATAGCTTCATCTGCTGGAACAAAAGAACCTATTTGAGCCATCACAGCAATTAATGCTACCTGACGTATAAAGGTAGATTTTCCTGACATGTTTGGCCCCGTTAGAACCATAAACTTTTGCCTTGAGTCCATTTTCAAATCATTCTTTATGAAATTTCTCTCGAACTTCTCAACGATCGGATGTCTTGAACTCTTTAAAGTCATCGAATCCGCGAATGATGGCCTAATATAATTATTTTCTAATGCGCATAATGCCAATGAGGATATAACGTCTATTTTTGATAAGATGTGAGCGTTCACTTGAATATCTCTAAGATATCTTTGAATTTCAGAGCATACCTTTGAAAAAAGTTCTTTTTCAAGCTGTTCTACGATTTCTTTAGCATGTAATATCTTATTTTCAAAAGCCTTTAATTCATCGGTTATGAATCTCTCCGAGTTAACCAAAGTCTGCTTTCTAACATAATCACTTGGTACTTTAGACAAATTTGATTTACTAATCTCAATGTAATAACCAAATACTTTGTTATAACCTATTTTCAGATTATTTATCCCAGTTTTCAATCTTTCGTTTTTTTCCATTTCCTTGATTTTTTCCTCACCATGGATTAGAAGATCAACGTGTTCATCGAGTTTTTCACTGAATCCTCGCTTTATCACATTTCCTGTACCCAATTGTGAGGACGGATCGTCATTTATTGATTTTTCAAGAAATTCGAATAATTCGTTCAAATCCACTATAGTTTCAGCAAGCTTTGAAAGAAACTTGTTTGTGAAAAGTGCAGATCGTATATATGGTATCATCTTGAGAGTCTCTCTCAATGAAACAACATCTCTTACAGTCGCCCTATTCAATGATACTCTTGTAACAATCCTCTCCAAATCGTACACATTCTTCAAATATTCTCTGATTTCATTCAAAAGTATTCTATCATTATAGAAGGCCTCAACGAAATCTAACCTTTCTTCTATTTTGTTTAAATCTAAAAGCGGAGTAACTATCCAATTCTTTAAAAGTCTGCTTCCCATACTTGTGATACACTTATCCAAAATACCGAAAAGTGTTTTTGATTTTTCTTTTCCCTTGATTGGGATTAGATCAATATTTTCTATTGTTGGCAAGTCGATCGACATGTAATCTTTGTTCGAGATTTTCACAGGCTTTTTTAAACTCTTGACCGTGGTCCTCTGCATCAACTCGATATATTCAAGCACCGCACCTATCAATGGAATGTACTTATCCTCTACTCCCAATGAGTCAACGATTGCTATTGAGTAGAAATCCTTGATCTTCTCGAGGGAGTTCTTTTTGTCATAGTACCAATCATCTAAATATTCTATAAAGATATCTTGTATCATCTTCATATAGTCATTGAACTCTTCTTGATATTCTTTTGGCAGCAGGAGTTGGCTAGCAGAGACCTTTTGAACATGTTCTATGAAAGAATTCATATCGTCCAATTCAAAGACCAAAAAATCACCTGTTGATAAATCCAATTGTGCTGTTAAAACTCCTTCGTCTTTCTTTATCATTGCAAGGATGTAATTGTTTTGTTCCTCTAAAATGGTATCTTCGATTACCATTCCGGGTGTTACAACCCTTGTTACTTCTCTTCTCACTATACCTTTTGCTTGTTTAGGATCTTCTACTTGATCACATATAGCAACTTTGTAACCTCTTTTGATGAGTTTCTTTAAATAATTATCCAAAGCGTGATAAGGTATTCCAGCCATTGGTGTACCATTACGCGAAGTTAAAACTATTTGCAATTCTTCAGAGATTACTCTCGCATCTTCAAAAAAGGCCTCATAGAAATCTCCGAGTCTGAAAAGCAGTATGGCATCCTCATAATTTGACTTTATCTCTTTGTATTGTTTCATCATTGGTGTCAAAGTATTTTCACGCAACTACACTTTTACCTCCTGATTTATAATTTCACCATAAAGAGGGCCAGCGGTTATCTTATTGATCTTGACTATTACCTTTGTACCCACACGATCCTCAGGACCCTCAAATATTATTATCTTGTTGTTAATTGTTCTTCCATATAAGAGCTTTTGATGTTTTCTTACTTTGGCTTCGATGATCACTTCAACTTCTTTGTTCAAATAATTTTGGTTTATCTCATAATTTATTCTCTTTTGAAGTTCTAAAATCGTTTGTAATCTCTTAGATTTTTCCTTATGGGGTATCTCATCACTAAAATGTTTAGCTGCATAGGTTCCTTCACGCGGAGAGTAAATCGCTAAATTCACTCTTTCAAATCTCACATCTTTGATTAATTTCAGGGTCTCTTCAAAATCTTCCTCCGTTTCTTTAGGAAAACCAACGATTACATCCGTACTTACTGAGACATCTTGAATCGTGTTTCTTATCCTTCGTATCAAATCAAGGTAGAATTCTCGGGTATATCCTCTATTCATGAGTTTCAAAATCTTGTTGCTACCAGACTGAATAGGCAAATGAATGCATTTGGCAATCTTGTTTGATCTCGCTATTACCTCTATCAGTTCATCGGAAAAATCCTTTGGGTATGATGTCAAGAACCATAAGCGTTCTATTCCACTTATCTTTTCTGCTTCTCTTAAAAGTCCAGCTAAACTGCTACCATCTTTTAAATCTTTTCCATAAGAATCAACATTTTGGCCAAGAAAAGTTATTTCGATATATCCTTGAGTTGCCAAATTTTTCACTTCCCTTAGGATATCGTGCATCGGCCTGCTCTTTTCCCGACCCCTTGTGTATGGAACAATACAATAAGAACAGAATTTGTTACAACCGTATATTATGGTAACCCACGCATGATGATTGCTATCTCTGAGTCTTGGAAAATAACTGTTCAATTCATCAATGTGATCTTCCATGTACACGAATCTTTTGCCTTTCAGTGCCTCGTCAATCAATGAATCTATTCTCGATATTGAACGAGTCCCAAAAACGAAATTTACAATTTTATTTTCCAGCAGTTTCTCTTTTTCCTTTTCAGCTATACAACCACCTACTCCTACGATAATTTCTTTCCTTCGCCTTTTTAGTCTATTTATCTCGCCCAACTTACCATAAAACTTATCTTCGGCCTTTTTTCTGACAGCACAGGTGTTCACTATAATTATATCTGCTTCCTCTAAAACATCTGTTGGTATAAACCCTTTAGCCTTCAAAATCCCTTTTATCGCCTCAGAATCATTTTCATTCATTTGACATCCAAATGTTTTTATGTAAAACTTCAAATCCATGCTCCTCCTTTTAATTTTTTTAGAAACTATTTGCCTTCTTTACTATTTTTGGAACAGTTGTTAAGACGAATTCCCTATCCAATCCTTTGAAAAGCAATTCAGCAAAGTAACAGATATTTTTATCTGTATTTGGAATACAGAACTCCCAGTGCTTGTTAGATCTCCTTGATGGATTATACCTTGTCCAAATTGAATTTCTGAAATCCAAATCATTTGAAAATGCGATCCATAAATTGCAATCAATCGCATCTTGGGAATAAACAATTAGTTTCTCGCCATTATTTTTAAAATCCCAACTATATTCAACAAAATCATTTTTAAGGACCAACGATTTGAAAAATTCCGAAATGCTACTAACCACTATAGGAATATTTTTTATATTGTGTCCCTCATTTGGTATGAATAAAAGATAATTTTCGCCTTTCAAATCAAAAAAGTAAAGCCACGAAGCAACCACCGGCCAATATCTATCATTAGTTCCTTCAATAATCAATTTGGGTATATTCAATCTTTCGAGATAACTATAAGGATCCACCAATCTTAAAAGTTCTTTCCCTAATTCACTATGTATCTTATTTTGAAATTCCAACTCGGTGTAAGGTGATATTTTCTCACTGTAGTTTCCCCAATTTTCCAATTGATGTTTAAGTTGTTCTTCGAAATTTAAGTTATCAAACACTATCGGTGCAATAGCAAATACCCTTTTGTCAACAGCGGCTGTTAACCATGTGGTCCATCCTCTCTTCGATGCTCCAGAAACAAGAAACCTTTTTATATTCAATCCTCTGCTTTTCAACACATCTTGAACAACATCCATGGCAGCTATCGCAGCATCAACCATTGGTAGCAATAATGGCCAATCTTTCTCGCCAGTTTCAAAGAATTTTTGAAAAGTATATGCTATCAATCTATCCTCTCTCAAATTTGCAAAAA
Source organism: Thermotogaceae bacterium (assembly GCA_011043375.1). Lineage (GTDB taxonomy): Bacteria > Thermotogota > Thermotogae > B21-G9 > HyVt-16 > HyVt-16. The sequence continues at coordinate 8,335 of DQYP01000132.1, forward strand.
GGGGCTGATTTGGTTCATCCCCCAAAATTATAAAAGGGGCACCAAAAGCGTTGGCTATCCAACTATCCTTTTCTGGATCTTCAAAACCACCTGTTACATACAAAACAGCGGCATCTTTAACCTTAAGATCTTTCGGAAGCAGTATTCCAACTCTATGATACCAATCGATTCCTTTCCAACATTGACTATGAAGTGACAACAATATGAATTTACTTTCATCACTGAGATCTCTTTCTTCAAGTATGCTGTAGTCCACTTCTTTTGAATGTTGAGCTATGTATTCATCTAAAGAAAATGCAAAATCAGAAATATGCAAGATTGTAAAGATTGCGGTGAAAAAACAAATCACCATGAAAGTACTTCTCACATTATCACCTCCACAACTAATACTATTATATATCGCTTTCCATCAAATATCTCAAAGTTGCTTTCATTATTATCTCAACTTATGCATTTTGAGTTAACAAAATGAAGGAAAGAAAAACAGGTTATTGAAAAAGGCACGGAATCATCGTATATTAATACCACTCAAAACAAACGAAAGGATGATTCCATGCCCACCACAAATATATCACAGATTCTCTCTGATGTCATTAAATACGTTTACTTTGCCCGTAAAGAACAGAAAAGATTTATTCTCCGTTATTCCTCTGCCTTGTTCTTTGCAAACTACAAAAATACTGTAAGAATTGCTAAATTGTGT
>DQYP01000043.1 GCA_011043375.1 Thermotogaceae bacterium
ACGCTCACTACTTGCTTAGGAGAGATGTCCATGAAATCAACTTCCTCTTTTGGAACGTATTTCACAGTTTCCATATATCTAACAGGCACTGGGTCTTCGACAAGATATCCCTCTTCATCAATCTTTGTACTCGCCTGAGTAATGTTGTATTTCTCTTCTTCGTCCGCGGTCAGATAGACTACTTCGTTGGTAACTTTTCCATTTTTAACCTTTCTGTAAGGAGTCATCAAAAAGCCGTATTTATCGACGGTTGTGTAGGTAGCCATGGAAGTTATCAAACCAATATTCGCACCTTCTGGGGTTTCGATTGGACACATTCTACCATAATGAGAGTGGTGAACATCTCTAACTTCGAATCTTGCATGTTCTTTTTTCAAACCGCCAGGCCCAATGGCTGATAATCTTCTTTTATGTGTCAATTCTGCTAAAGGATTTATTTGATCCATAAACTGAGATAATTGACTTCCTGCAAAGAATTGATTCATGATGGCTATCATTGGCCTTACATTTATTAAACTTTGGACTGATATCTTATCTAAGGAGGAATATAGAGTAAGTTTTTCCTGTATTATTTTTTGAATTCTTGAAAATGCACGTTCAAATTCTAATTTTATGAGTTCTCCGACAGTTCTAACTCTTTTATTTCCAAGGTGATCTTTTGTATCCAAGTATTCCGGATGTGTCTCCAATTTTAAAAGATGTCTAGTAGCAAGAATAATATCCATGGGTGTTAAGACCATTTCATCCGTCTTGTATTCTTTGGGTTCTTCACCATTATCCTTGAGATACTCTTCATAGGCTATTTGCAATCTGTTGTTTAATTTATGCCTTCCCACTTCAGATAAATCGAATCTTTCGCTATTGAAGTACAATCCCATCACATAGGTTCTCGCTGTATTTATTCTTGGAATTTCACCAGGTCTCAATTTTCGGAAAAGTTCCAAGCAAGCTTCGTCGCTACTATAGTTTTGTGCTTCATCATTCAGGGCTTCGAAAGTTTTTTGGATATATGGATCAAGGATTTTCATCTGCTTTATGTTAGAGTTTATTATGTCTTCAAATACTTTTTGAGTCAATGTTTCTCCCGCACTCAATATTACTCTACCTGAATCAGCTTTAACATCTTCTATCACTATCGAACCTTCTATTTCATTGAGATCTTCGATGTCTATTATTTCAACTTTCTTGGGAAAGAATCTGAAAAGTTCCATATTTTTATCAAAGCCAATTGCCTTTAAAAACAGCACCAAGTTTACTTTTCTTCTTCTATCTATCCTTGCATAGAGAACATCCTTGTTCAAGTTGTGTATTAGTTCTAACCATGCCCCTCTAACAGGCAAGAAATGAGCAGTATATATCGGTTTCATTGAAAAACTCGTTCTTGGTTCTTCAACGAAATAAATACCTGGGGATCTGACAAGTTGATTTACAACAACTCTTTCAGCACCATTTATTATGAAAGTAGCACGATCCGTCATTTTTGGGATATGCCCAAGAAAAGCTTCTTCCTCTTTTATCTCACCAGTGTTTATATCCGTTATTCTAACCAAAACATAAACTGGCACATTGTAAGTTAACCCCTTCTCCTTACAAGCCTCCTCTGTATCCTTCGGTTCACCAGTCCTTGTGGATACGAATTCCAAAGAAAATCCTTTTTCATTTCTACGAAGATCAGCTTTGTGAGGTTGTGATACTATCGGAGAAAATTTCTTCAATACTTCCATTATACCCTTTTCAATGAATTGCCTATAAGATTCCAACTGTACATTCAACAGGTTTGGTACTTCCATAACCTCTTCGAGATTTCCATAAACTATTCTTTCTCTTTTCCCAAACCTCTTTTTCCTCATCTTACCACCTCTTTTAAATTGAGAAACAACCCACATCAGGTCTTTTACCTTACCCTGACGTGGGATATTTTGTTTCTCTTTTTAATTATTATTTAAGATCTACGCTTGCTCCAACTTCTTCAAGCTTTTTCTTCAACTCTTCGGCTTCTTCTTTAGTAACTCCCGATTTTACAACAGCATCCGGAGTACCCGCTTTTTCAACGAGGTCTTTGGCTTCTTTCAATCCAAGGCCTGTTATCTCTCTTACAACCTTTATAACTTGAATCTTATTCGATCCAAAGCTTGTCAATAAAACATCAAAGGACGTCTTTTCTTCAGCTTCCTGTGCTGCTCCAGCTGCTGCTCCTGGGACTGCGGCAACTGCTACTGGGGCTGAAGCACTAACACCAAATCTTTCCTCCAATTCTTTCACCAATTCAGCTAATTCTGCAACACTCATCTCTTCAATTGCTTTAATTATGTCTTCTTTCGACATCAATTATTCACCTCCACCCGATTTCTTTTCTTTTATGGCATTCAAAGCATACAAGAATTTTCTCAAAATACCACTCAACGAGAACACCAAACCACTTATAGGAGATTGCATACGATTAAGTAATATACCGAGGAGTTCTTCCCTCGATGGAAGTTTAGAATATTCTATCACCTGTTCCGCATTTATGATATCTCCGTAGAAATATCCACCTTTGAATTCCAAACTTTCATTTGTCTTCGCAAATTTCACAAGCGCTTTTAAAATACTCACTGGATCACCATCGAGTGAATACACAACGGCTGTTGGACCTACTAAATACTTGTCATGTTCATCTGAAAAACCAGCCTCTTGAAGCGCTAAATTCAGTAACTTATTTTTCACAACCTTTATTTTACCGCCATTTTCCAAAAGTGAACTCCTCAACTCATTGAACTGCGCAACATTCAAACCTTTATAATCTACCATTAAAACTAAGTCATTGTCTTTAAAAGCCTTCGCTAATTCTTCAACTATCGCAACCTTTTGTTGCTTGGTAAGCACTCTTTTACCTCCTTTCTTCAAAGAAAAAAGACCTCATCTTTGAGGTCGTGACCCTATGGGCCACACCTCGGTAGGTGGCATAAAGCCATTAAGTTTTCTGCCTACTGTCTTCGGTGCGCCAACCTTGAAAATGAGTATTCCTATTTTTTATCAGCATTTATCAGCTAACTTCCAAATCACTCAAATCCAATTTTACACCAGGACTCATGGTTGTTGAGAGTGCCATCTTTTCGATGAACTTTCCTTTCACTGCTTGTGGCCTCATGGCATTTATTTGTTTTACAACCTCTCTCACGTTCTCTTTCAATTTTTCCTCTTCGAACGAAGCCTTTCCAACCGGCAAATGAAGATTCCCAGTTCTATCGTTTCTTATTTCCACTCTACCTGCTTTGAATTCTTTTACAGCCTTTGATACATCTTCGGTAACAGTTCCAGATTTTGGAGAAGGCATCAATCCTCTTGGACCAAGGATTTTACCCAACCTACCGACTAACCTCATCATATCAGGGGTAGCTATGGCAACATCAAAGTCCAGGAAACCTTCTTTTTGAATCTTTTCAATCAAATCTTCAGCACCAACATAATCAGCACCCGCTTCTTTGGCCTCATTTGCTTTGTCGCCTTTGGCAAAAACCAAGACTCTAACGTTTTTACCAGTACCGTGTGGCAAGGAAACAGTTCCACGGATTTGTTCTTCGCTCTTTCTGGGATCTATGTTTGTTTTTACTGCCAGCTCCACCGTTTCGTCGAATTTAGCCGTTGTTAATTTTTTTAACAATTCGATTGCCTCATCGAGGCTATAAAATTTATTTCTATCAATCATTTGTTTTAATTGTAAGTATCTCTTAGATCTCTTTGGCATTCTCCACCCCTCCTCAATCTACAACTTCAATTCCCATACTTCTTGCTGTACCTTCGATTATTTTCATAGCAGCCTCAATATCACGAGCATTGAGATCCTTCATTTTCAATTCGGCTATCTCTTTGACTTGTTGCCTCGAGACTTTTCCAACTTTAACTCTATTAGGTTCTCCAGAACCTTTTTCGACTTTCGCTGCTTGTTTTAATAAAAACGAAGCGGGTGGAGTTTTTGTGATAAAAGTAAAGGACCTATCTTCATAGATGGTTATAACCACGGGAATTAACATACCAGCCTTATCAGCTGTGGCAGCATTGAAACTTTTACAAAACTCCATTAAATTAACACCGTGCTGTCCAAGAGCAGGACCAACTGGTGGTGCTGGTGTCGCCTTACCAGCTGGAAGCTGCAACTTAACTTGAGCAACTACCTTTTTAGCCATTACAAAAACCTCCTTTGTGGTTTTTCGGGTTCTTCACCCTCCCACTTTTATACACTTCACATTCTATTCTATTTTTTCAATTTCAGACACGTGAAGTATAACAGGTGTCTCTCTGCCAAATATACTAACCATAACTTTCAATTCCTGTTTTTCAGGATTTATCTCACTTATAGTCCCAACAAAATCCTCAAATGGCCCTGTTTTTATTCTAACAACCTCGCCAACAGAGTAATCGAGTTCGATTTTAACGGCTTTCTTCCCAGATTTTTCATATTCTTCAAGTCCAGCCTGGCGTAAAAGTACCTTAACTTCACGATTCTTCAAAGGGATTGGTTGGCCACCTGAAGAAACAAAATTAACAACATTCGGAACTTCTTTAACGAATTGCCAAGTATCATCATTCATATACATCTCTATAAAAACATAACCTGGAAACAACCGTCTTTTCTTTGTTTTTATGATCCCTATTTCTTTTCTCATCGGATATTCGATTACTTCAACCATTCCGGAAGACGGTGCATAGAACTTCTTACCTTCTGTGATCAGTTCTCCTTGATGCAAAACTTTTCCTTTAAAGATCCTTTCCCTATCGAAAGTCTCATATGGTACATAGTAAACTTCTTGTTCGCCTTCATCGTTCTTAATTATTATCTTTTTCATCCGTTCATTGATAACGACTCTTCCATCGAGTTCACATATGTATTCTTGATCTTTGGTTAGAGGCATCCCTTGCCTCATTCTTGTTCCGACTTTTATACCCGATTCGAGCCTATGAGATTCTGGAATGTAATAAGTTTTCGTGTACTTTCTATCTATCGTTTCAATCACGATCTTTCTAACATTCCTTATTTCTACAACCTTTCCATTTTTTCTCACATACACGTTTGGTTCTTCAGCAAGTAAATCTCCTTTTTCAACTTCGTATCCATTACTGACATGTAAGCGAGCATTGGGAGATAGAATAAACTTCTCCGATGATTTCCCAGCCGGATCTATAACAGTCTCTTCGGGAATCAATATCCTACCTATCAAATTGGAATAACCGGAAGATCTTATCTTGGCTTCTAATGCTTCTTTGACACTGTGTTCCAATCCTGAATATGTTTGGATAACATACCACTTTTTTTTCACAAAATATCACCCTACACCTAGCGCTTTAATAAGCCAACTGGTAGCCCTTGAAAAGATTAAATCCAGGATTGCAAAATATACTCCTGTTACGAGTAAAATAACTATAACTGCTGAAGAAGCAGTGATCAATTGCTTTTTCGTCGGCCAAGTTATTATCTTGATTTCGTTCCTTATTTCTCGGAAGAATTTTCTCAGTTTTCCCATTGCTTATCACCCTATATTGTTCATTATAGTATAAAAAAATCCTGGCAGGCCTGGCAGGACTCGAACCTGCAACCCCCGATTTTGGAGACCGGTGCTCTAGCCAATTGAGCTACAGGCCTGCATAAAAAAATTATCTTGTTTCCCTATGAAGGGTATGCTTTCTGCAACGTGGACAATATTTGCGGAATTCCAACCTTTCTTTGGTGGTTTGCTTGTTCTTCGTAGTGTGGTAAGTTCTTTCACCACACTCCGTGCATGCAAGTGTAACATGTACTCTCACTTTATCTCAACTCCGTTCAAAAGAATATGGTGGTGAGGGGAGGGTTTGAACCTCCGTAGGCATTCTGCCAGCGGATTTACAGTCCGCCCCCTTTGACCACTCGGGCACCTCACCACTGCTTCTGGAGCCAGCGGAGGGAATCGAACCCCCGACCTGCTGATTACAAGTCAGCCGCTCTCCCAGCTGAGCTACGCTGGCCCAAGGCACATTGCCTTTGATATTATAATTTGCCTGGAAGAAATTGTCAACCTGCAAAAACGATTTTTTGATTAAAAGTTTTTGAATTTCGAAACAACAAAATGATTTTTCGGTAAATCATTTCAAATGAAAAAGAATCTCTTTTTGCCATCGCCTGTTCTTTTCAGATTTTTCGACAAAAACTTTTTCGTTCGTGAAAGGATCCAAACCTGTATAATACATAGTGGTTGAAATCGTGGATGGAGTAGGAGTAAAAATTTGCACTTGTTGTGGTCTGTATTTCAATTCGTTTTTCACAAATTCGCGAAGTTTCAGAGCTTCTTTTTTTCCACTTCCAGGATGTGCTGCTATGAGATATACGATGATATATTGTTTTTTTCGTAACTTTTTATTGATCTCTTGAAATTTCTTTTGGAACTCTATAAATTTCTTTATGCTTGGTTTTCTCATCAATTTCAAAACTTTCGAATCGGAATGTTCAGGTGCGAGTTTCAATTGGCCTGAAACATGATCTTTGGAGATTTTTGTTATGAAGAGATCTTTGTAATCTTTATCAGCAAGAACTAGATCATGTCTTATGCCGGAAGCAACAAAAACTTTTTTGACCTCTGGAAGTTTTTTCAATTCATCCAAGAGCTCAATGTACTTTGAATGATCCACTTTGAGACTCGGGCAGACATCGGGAAATATACACATTCTTTCTTTACAAGTTCCTTGTTTCATTTTTTTTATACACTCGTATCCATACATATTGGCAGTTGGTCCACCGACATCGGAAATAACTCCTTTGAAATCCTTAAGATTTGCTATTCTTTTTGCTTCCTTGATTATGGATTTTTTACTTCTCCAGACCACCAAATTTCCTTGATGGATTGTTATAGCACAAAACGCACATCCACCATAGCAACCTCTGTGTGATGTTATCGAGAATTTTACAGTCTCTATAGCTTTTACACGCCCTTTTTTTAGACATTCCGGATGAACTTCTCGGGTATAATTTAAATCGTAAATATGGTCGAGTTCCTTCTGATTTAAAGGGAATTGAGGAGGATTTTGTATAACCCATTGTGTCCCATGGAGTTGTGCTAATTTTTTTCCTCTGATTGGATCATTCTCAAGGTAAAAAGTTTTAAACGCCTTGGCGTATTCAAGTTTATCAGCTTTGACTTTTTCAAGTGATGGCAATATCAAAGCATCATTGGGTGGTTCTCTTGTCCAATAGACCACACCTCTCAATTTAAAACAATCTTCAATTGTACCGCCATTTATGAGAATATTTGCTACTTGGACTATGGTTTTTTCTGCCATTCCGTAAACCAGAAGATCTGCTTTTGAATCAAGCAATATCGACCTTCTAACTGAGTTACTCCACCAATCATAGTGTGCTAATCTTCTCAAACTCGCTTCTATTCCGCCTATTATTATTGGAACATCTTTGAAGTATCTTTTGATTAAGTTTGAGTAAACTATCGTTGCCCTATCAGGACGCTTTCCAAATAAACCACCGGGAGTGTAGGCATCGGTTTTCCTTTTTCTTCGGGAGGCGGTGTAATTCGCAACCATTGAATCCACATTACCAGCTGTTACACCAAAAAACAGTTTAGGTCTTCCAAGACGTGTAATATCATGCGGGGTTTTCCAATCAGGTTGAGATATAATACCTACTTTCAACCCTATATCTTCCAAAACTCTTGCTATTAAAGCAACACCAAAACTTGGATGATCAACATATGCATCACCCGTCACTAAAATAACATCCAACTCTTTCCAACCAAGACTTTCAATTTCAGTTTTTGTCATGGGTAATTGTGTTTTCATTCAACTATTCCCAACTTTGTGACTTTCAGGCCATTTTTTTCCAAAATCCTTGCGAATTCATTCAGTCCCACGGAATCGCTGGCAATATGCCCTGCAACGATGAGATTGCCTTGTAAGTTCTCCTTTCTAAGTTCATATATATCGGATAGATTCATGTGAAGAACTAATACAGTTCCCACACCATTTCTCCAATAAGCTTTAATGACATTAGCACCACCATTGGTTCCACCAGCGAAAGCAACGCACAATTTTCCCACAAAGTTACTTGGGTTTCCTACAACAATTAAAGGTTTCGTAACTGCATTTTTGTATTCTGGCATTTTGCATAGAATATCTATCAACTCTGAAACTTTAAGATTTCTCTTATCAGATATACTTCTCTCCAAATGTTCTTCCACGAGCTTTTCCATCATAAAATCGCAAGGATAATGGACATTCATGAAAGGCATATTTATCAATCTGGCAAAATCAACCAGATGCTTCCAATTAGATGTGTGAGCTCTAAGCATCATTTCTTCCTGGCGTTTCATAATAGCTGATTGTGCCTCATTTATTGGTACACCATGTTCCACCAGGGTTTCCATTTGTTCTTCAATAACTTTGTATAATTCAACGGCCGCATTCATTCCTGCAGGATGATGAGCTATCACTGCATCGTATCCCATGTTCTTTGCGGTCCAGAGAATCCCAGCGTCTGCGTCAACCGTTAAAAGGACTTTTTTTATGTTTTCACCATGAACATAAATCTGTGAATCGCGAGGAACCTCATCCAATCTAGCCATTTTCAATGCGAGATTCATGATCTGTTCGGTTGTCATAAAACATACCCCCATTTGATATAAAAGGATTCTGTTAACTAAAAGTATTTAAATTTATCAAAAACTCATTGTTCTTTAAATGGGGGGCACCCCCTACAATACCTTGGTTCTGTTAACTAAGAGTATTGATACAAAAAGACTTATTGCTTGTTAGGATAAGATTCCTCGTCACTATCGTTCCTCGGAATGACAAAAAAACAAGAAAAATGTCATCCCGAACGTATGTGATGTATTTGTCATCCCGAACGAATGTGAGGGATCTTTTATCCTCAACTACTATTACTTCTTAGACTTTTCAAAGACTTCAATAATATTCATCAGCTATTTCTGATTTATCGTATATCATCATCACTACTAAATTACACTATCAGCGATGCGTTTGCAACTTATTTGTTTTCCTCTTCTTTATA
>DQYP01000083.1 GCA_011043375.1 Thermotogaceae bacterium
AAATTGAAAAAATAAAAGAAATGATACTTAAAGATCTTGAAAGAGGGGCGACAATAATAAGCGCGGTGGGTGCATACACAAACTCCAAAAGACCAATTCTATGGGCTGTGGTTAGAAGAAGAGAACTGGCTGTTCTGAGGAGACATATCCACGAGATCGATCCAAGAGCTTTCATAGTTATATTCAAAAATTCAGAGGTTTTTGGGGAAGGATTTAAACGAATAAGTTAGTAACTTATTAGATTATTAAGCTATTGACTTTTACAAGTTAATTAGTAAATGATTTTTTAGTATATAAGATTTAAAAGTTAATGATATAAAAAGTTGATAATATAGGAGGTATTTAAATGAATAGCGAATTGATAGAATCAGGAATTAAGAAAATACGTTGGGCGATGAAGTATATGGATGTACTTTATACCTTAAAAAAAGAACTGGAAAATAAAAAACCACTAAAAGGTGCAAGAATAGCCATGTCCATTCATTTAGAAGCTAAAACAGCGAATTTGGCTTTAGTTTTGAGAGATATGGGTGCTGAAGTCATATCCACCGGCTGCAATCCGCTTTCCACACAGGATGACGTTGCTCAAGCCCTTTCAAGCATGGGGATTAAAGTATTCGCAAAAAGGACACACGATGAGAAAGAATATTTCGAGAATCTTCACCAAACGCTGGATCAACATCCCAACTTGATACTTGATGATGGTGCTGATTTGACCACAATACTCCACACTCAAAGGACTAATCAATTGAAAGAGATCATGGGGGCATGTGAGGAAACAACAACGGGGTTGAAGAGGATGCGTTCGTTAGAGAAAAGCGGAAAATTATCTTACCCTGTTATAGCAGTCAATGACGCCCAAATGAAACATTTATTTGACAATAGATATGGTACAGGCCAATCAACATGGGATGCAATAATGAGAAATACCAATCTGTTGGTTGCAGGAAAGAATGTTTTGGTTTGCGGATATGGTTGGTGCGGTAGAGGCATAGCAATGAGAGCGAAAGGATTGGGAGCGAACGTAATCATTTCCGAAGTCGATCCCATCAAAGCGATCGAAGCTGCTATGGATGGCTTCAAAGTCATGAATTCCCTCGAAGCAGTAAAAATAGCGGATATAATCATAACCGCAACAGGAAATAAAGACGTGATAACTGAGGAACACTTCAAATTCATGAAGAATAGAGTGATATTGGCAAATGCGGGGCATTTCAATGTTGAAATACCATTTGATTTGCTTGAAAAGCTTGCTAAATCAAAAAAAGAGGTTAGAGATAATGTCGTTGAATATGAAATGGAAAACAATAAAAAATTCTACCTCCTGGCTGAAGGAAGACTTGTCAATTTAGCTGCTGGTGATGGACATCCTGTGGAGATAATGGATATGTCCTTTTCTATACAATTGCTCTCTCTAATATATCTGTGGCAAAATAAAGGAAAATTGCAAAATAGTGTTCTTAAAGTTCCTTCGGAGATTGATTTAAAAGTCGCTGAGGTCAAATTGAAAACTTTGGGAATAACCATCGATCGGCTCTCTGAAGACCAAATAAAATATCTCAACAGTTTCTAAGGAGGTCCTAAAATACTTTTAAGTGAAAAAAATATTGCAAAAAAATTGGGAAATAAGCTTGAAATCTTAATAAAATATACCGAACTTTTAAAATCAAAAAACAAATTCATCAATTTAACTTCATTTGATGAAGATGAATTTTTTTTGGAAGTTGTAGTGGATTCATTGGTTCCATGGTATATTGGAATTATGAAAAACTTTGAAAAGGTAAAAGTACTGGACATAGGAACCGGTGCTGGAATACCTGGAATACCTTTAGCCATTGTGTTGGAGAAAGTTCATTTTTCGCTGATTGATTCTAAAAAAAAGAAAATAGATTTTGTTAAATACGCGAAAAAAATGTTAAATCTCAAAAATGTGACAACTTATTGTGAAAGAGTGGAAAGTTTTGCTTTAAAAAATCTAAAAGCCTTTGACACAGTCATCTCGCGCGCCGTCGGTGAAGTAGTTATTTTATTGGAATACGCTGCTCCATTGTTAAAAATCGGAGGAAACTTGATACTCTTTAAAGGTCAAAAAATTGAAAAGGAATTAGAAAAATCAAGGAAAATCACTGATCTTTTGGGTTTTTCCATGCCAAATGTAATTATATACAAACTCAATGAAGACAAGGAAAGAAATTTAGTTGTTTTTGAAAAAGTTTCAGAAACTCCTGAAAGATTTCCCAGAAAACCTGGGATGGCAGTTAAAAGACCTTTAGCCTAAAGATAGGAGGAATTTAAATAGAGTTTTTAACGACTTGTTCATCAGGTTTGGAAGGTGCTCTTTGTAAAGAATTAAAAAGTATGGGTTATAAAATAGTTCAAACATTTAGAGGAAGAGTCCTATTCAATGCTCCACTTCAAGATGTTTTCAAATTGAATCTCTGGCTTCGAACGGCAGAAAGAGTTGTACTCGTTTTAAAGCGTTTTGAAGCCGAAACATTTGATGAACTGTTCGATGGAATAAGCCAAATACCTTGGGGTGATTATATAAACAAAAAAGGTGCTTTTCCTATAGTTAAAGTTAGATCTAACAAATCAAATCTTTTCAGCCTTTCAGATATTCAAGCTATTTCTAAGAAAGCCATAGTTTCAAGTTTATCAAAAAAATATGGAACAATTATTTTTGAAGAAAAATATCCTATTTACCCAATACACATATATATAAAGAAAAATGTCGTGACAGTTGGGATAGATACCACGGGAAAAGAAGGATTACATAAACGTGGATATCGTAAGTATGTTTCAACTGCTCCTTTACGCGAAACCATAGCAGCCGGAATAATCATTTCTAGTAATTGGGATTTCAATAAATCTCTTATAGATCCTTTTTGTGGTTCTGGTACAATACCGATAGAAGCTTCGATGCTAGCGATGAACATTGCTCCGGGGATTGGGCGAAGATTTGCATGTAACAATTGGCCATTTTTTTACAAGTATCAGTGGAACTTCGAATTGGAAAAAGCAAAAGAGTTTATCAAAAATATCGATCTTTCAATCATAGGTTCAGATATATCATCTGAAATGATTAAAATTGCTAAATTGAATGCTAAAAGTCTAAATCTTCACGGGAAGATAAGATTTGAGATCAAAGATTTTTTTGAATACATTCAGATTCCAACCGAAAGTTGGATTGTAACCAATCTTCCATATGGTCAAAGGCTCAAAATACGTAAAAACAAGATAATAAGGCATTTTAAAGAAATCTTCGAAAATAATAAAGATATTTCACTTCACTTTTTGAGTGATTCAGAGAAAGTTCCAAAAATTTTTGGTAGAAAACCTAAACGCATTATAATAATTTATAATAGTGGATTGAAAGTTTATCTGTATCAGTTTTGGTAATTAAAACACTCAATATGGTATTATTTCAGAAAGAGGTGGAACATAAAATGATGAAATTGATTGAATCAGTACCGAATTTTAGTGAGGGAAGAAGAATAGAAGTTGTTGAAGAAATAATAAAAGAATGTGAGGGCTTCGAAGAAGTATGGGTACTTGATTGGTCGATGGATTATGATCACAATAGATCCGTTGTAACATTAGTTGGTACGCCAGATCAATTAATAGAGGCTCTGTTCAAGATGACCAAAAAAGCATCCGAATTAATAGACCTTAGAAAACACAAAGGCGAGCATCCAAGAATGGGAGCAACTGATGTAATACCACTGGTTCCGGTTTGGAATTGTAAAATGGAAGAATGTGTAGAAGCCTCAAAGAAATTGGGCAAAAGAATAGGTGACGAACTCAACATACCTGTCTATCTATACGAAAAATCTGCCACTACACCCTTAAGAGAAAATTTGGCTGAAATAAGAAAAGGTGAATTCGAACACTTTAATGAAAAGATATCACTTGATGATTGGGAACCAGATTTTGGACCAAGAAAAGTACATCCCACGGCTGGTGTAACAGCAGTTGGAGCAAGAGAATATCTTGTTGCTTTAAATGTGAATTTGAAGACAGATAAAATAGATATAGCTAAGAATATTGCAAAAGCCGTTAGAAATTCGAGTGGAGGATTCAAATATGTAAAAGCAATTGGAATAGAATTGAAAGAGAAAGGAATAGTCCAAGTTTCCATGAATCTAACAAATTACAAAAAAAGTCCGATTTATCGGGTTTTTGAACTAATAAAATTAGAGGCTCAGAGGTATGGAGTACAGATTGCAGGCACTGAGATAATTGGTTTAGTACCAATGGATTCACTTGTAAGAGTAGCGGAGTTTTACTTGCAACTTGAGAATTTCGATTCTTCACGAATACTCGAGAAAAAAATTCTGGATATACTTGCTGAGGAAATAGAGAAAAGAAACGGAGAGATGTAAAGCTGAAGATAAGTGTACTGTGTGTTGGAGGAGTCAAAACCAAGTTTTTGAAAGATGGAATTGAACAATATAAGAGATGGTTATCGAGGTATGCGAAACTTGATCTCATATACATAAAGAGTGGCGGAGATGTTAACAAATTACCAAAGGAAAGAATTCTTTACAATGAAGCAGTGAAATTGATAAAATATATTAGAAAGAATTCGTTCAATATTTTGTTGGATAAAAGCGCAAAGCAACTTTCGTCGGAAGCTTTTTCGAAGTTTTTAAATGATATTTTCATGCATAGCAATAAAGCTGAGATTCTTTTTACCATTGGTGGTGTCCATGGAGTTGATAATAGTCTGGAAAGCAAATTTGACATGAAGTTATCGTTATCCAGAATGACCTTTACACATGAGTTTACAGTTTTGATTCTACTCGAACAATTGTACAGGGCTTTCAAAATTATCAATAACGAGAAATATCATTATTAAAAAATGAAGAGGTGAGATCCTAAGTGGATAGTGTTGAACCTTTAAGTAGTTCGTGGAAGATTTTTGGAGACTTCCTCATCTTGGTTTTTTTGCTTTTCCTTTCAGGTCTATTCTCCGGCTCTGAAACTGCGCTTACCAGTATTGGAAGATTGAAATTGAAGAAAATGCTTGAAAAATCAGATAATCAAAACAGAAAACAGGTTATACACGATGCTCTCCACAGACCAAATTGGCTCTTAACCACCATATTAGTATGTAATAACCTTGTCAATATACTTGCCTCCTCTATAGCAACAGTAATAGCCCTAGATCTACTTCCAAAGAAAGCAGAGAGTACAGCTGTGGCGATAGTTACCGGAATAATGACGTTCACGATTTTAATTTTTGGTGAAATAACACCAAAAATTTATGCAAAGGAAAATACTGAAAAGATATTCAGAAAAACCATACACTTGATAAACTTTCTGAGTTTCATCCTTGGACCAGTGATTTTCATATTAATGAAAATAAGCAACTTCTTTATAAAAATGTTCGGCGGCGAAAAACTTGCTGAAGCACCTTTCATAACAGAAGATGAAATTATATTCGCAGTAGAAGTGGGAGAAAAAGAAGGAATATTAAAAAAAGAAGAAAGCGAATTTGTATCACGTATCTTGGAAATGAAAGATACTGATGTACGCGAAATAATGGTTCCTCGTGTTGATATGGTTTGTGTTGAAGATGAAGACAACCTTTTGGAACTTATAAAATTGATAAAAGAAGAAGGATTTTCAAGGATACCAGTTTATCATGAAACTATTGATAACATAATTGGAATATGCTATGCAAAAGATGTATTGAGTATCCTAGCAGAAGAAAATAGTTTGAAGAATATTGAGAAGATAAGGACGCGTGAGTTGATGCACCAACCTTATTTTGTGCCAGAAACAAAGAAAATAAGCAATCTGTTGTCGGAATTTAGAAAAATGAAGATACATATGGCAATAGTCGTCGATGAATTCGGAGGAACATTGGGCTTGATAACGATGGAAGATATTTTGGAATACATAGTTGGAGAAATTATGGATGAATTTGATCACGACGAAAAACTTGGAATAAAGCAAATAAAGGAAAATGTTTACATAATCGATGCCAAAATTCCAATTGCGGATCTTGAAAGAGAACTCAATGTTGAGTTCCCAGAAACAGAATTTGAAACAATAGGAGGTTATCTGTTGGAAATATTTGAGAGAGTCCCAAATGTTGGTGAAGAAATAGATGTGAATGGATTTCATTTTAAAATTCTCGCGGCAAGTAAAAGTAGAATTGATAAAATACAAATGGAGATAAGCCCCAACTTGTATCAAGAAAACATGAGAATAGAAAGTGAGGAATAATATATGAATGATGAATTACTGATAAAATTGGCAAATGAGGCAAAAGAGAATGCTCATGTCCCTTATTCAAAGTTCAGAGTTGGAGCAGCTTTGTTAACAAAAAGTGGGAAAATCTATACTGGCTGTAATATAGAAAATTCCTCTTTCGGACTTTCAGTATGTGCAGAGAGAGTTGCTATATTTAAAGCAGTATCAGAGGGAGAAAAGGATTTTGAAAAGATCGTAATAGTGGCAGATACAGATGAAACAATAAGACCATGTGGAGCTTGCAGACAAGTGATGGCTGAGTTTGGTGATTTTGAAGTTATTATGGTATCCAAAAAAGGCGAAATATCAAGATCTTCCGTTAGAAAATTGTTACCTTATAGATTTAACGGAGATTTTTTGAAAATTTAGAGAGCCCTATTCAGAATATTTCAAATAGGCATAAGGTATCCATAGACTCGTCAAGAAACTTCCTAAAACCGCTCCAATGAATGGAATAAATGATAATAATACTCCTATAACAATTATCAAAAGAATGATCCAAAAGTTTCCCTGAGAATAGATGAAGTTGATGCTCTCACGCAACGAATCTGTAACACCAAGTTTCTTTTTCACAATTGCAGGGATAGCAACAGAAAGACTAACCATGATCAATATCCCCGGAATTATGAAAAAAGTCATACCAACTGAGGTGAGTATCGATACTATCAATCCTGTGATCAAAAGGCTTCCGAATACCTCCATGACTTTAAACCAACTATTTTTTAGATCCACCTTCTCATTAACAAGTATCTCATCTAACATCGCCACAAGCCAACCTTGCATTGCTAAAACTACGCCCCACTCTACCACTGATAGTATAAACATTCTAAAGCCAAACATAGCAATTCCGCCACTTGAAACTGCTAAAATCATCAATAAGGAAACAAATGAAGCTATTAAAGGTGGAATGCCTATGATTGGATAATGAACAAGTAATTCAAAAGGAGCTTTCAACGTTTTACCAATATCAGCTTTTGCCATCAAATCCCCCCTAAAACTTTCTTCTTTTTGTTTTATTAATCTTTGCCCTTCCAACTATGAGTATATCAGATTTAAATAACCAACTCACCACCCCGATTATTGAAATTGCAAATAAAGTTGTATATAATATGCTCCACAAAATTATTCCATGACTTCCAGTCATCAAGGCACGTATAGCAAGCATTGGATGGGTAAATGGAATGACAAAAGTTACGATCTTTAGGATCGAAGGAAGCGTATCAAAATCCTTGAACATCGTAATCAACATGCTGAATATCGCGAGGGCAATCAATGGAAAATTCATACTTTGAGCGCTTTTGAAATCCTTTGAAAATATACCGAGTAGCAGTGAAATTGAAATACCCGACAACATTGCTGTAAAAAGTAGACTGCCTATTAGCAAATAATCATCCATTCCTAGTTTCATACTTTCCAGAACCACACTTTTCGTAGCAATAGAAAACGATTTCATGTAGAAACTGAAACCAACCATATATATCAAAGCCATGATCAATCCCGATATGGCTGCCGAGAGGATCTTAGCAAAAACTATTTGACTCCTCTTAACTGGCATTGTCAGAAGGGTTTCAAGTGTTTTGTTTTCTTTTTCCAATCCCATAGAGGATATCACAGAACCTCCAGACATTAAAATCAACATCATTATGATTACAGAAGTCATCATAGACTGCGAAGAAATACTATTTATTAATTGATTGGGGGAAATATTTTCTAACTTTTTATCTTTTAAAAATGTTACATCATGTTTAATTACGGGATTTAAAACGAGATCTGGATATTTCAGCCCACTATTTTTCATTAACACCTTAGATATCTCACTTTTTATATAATTTATTAGTCCTTCAACCACCCCTGACGAAACAGAGTCCATAATTCCTAATCCTCTTAATATCCAGTAAATCTTTATTTCTGCCTGAGATTCTTTACTTATCTTTTCGGTGAAATCTTCAGGAATGACCAAAAGTGAAACACCTTTATTTTTTGTAGTTATTTCAATACCATCATTTATATCTTTACCTTCATACAAGATATTAGATACATTTTTTAGAATATCTGCAACTAGTATCCCAAATTCTCCATCATCCAAATTTACAATACCTATTGAGGGTTTTTTGGTAACCTCTTTTTCAATGTTACCTATACTTCGACCTATGATCGCATACATAAATGACAGAGAAATCATTATTATAATACTTGAAATAGTTAATTGTTCTTTGAGCTCTTTCTTTAAGAGGTTCCAGAACATCTGATCACCTCGATGAAAACCTCTTCTATGTTTTGGGAATCATATTTCGCCATGAGTTCTCTTGGCGTACCCGTCTCCACAATCAAACCATTGTTTATGAGTGCGATTCTATCACACAAAAACTCTACTTCGAGCATATTATGAGACGAAAGTAAAACGGTAACCCCGGATTTCACCGAATCTTTTATTATCTTTCTAACTTCTTGAGAATTCAGCACATCCAACCCAGAAGTTGGTTCATCAAGAATTGCCAATTTGGGTTTAGTCATGAGGGCCCTTGCTACTAAAAGTCTTCTCATCATTCCTTTACTATATGTATTTATCTTGTCATTTATCCTATCACCCAAATTTGCTATTTTAATTCCTCTTTCGATCATCTCTCTCATTTTATTTCTACTTGCAAAAAATCTTGCTATAAATGCAAGATAATCGATACCCGTTAGATTTTTATATGCTCCAGCATCTTCGGGAAGATAGCTTATAAGTTTTCTTATGCTTCC
>DQYP01000176.1 GCA_011043375.1 Thermotogaceae bacterium
ACAAGATTCGTCGTGGCTTTGTTGTTTTTAGATGTAGATCATGCCGTTTCAAAGACCGTATCCCTCTCAACATTCCTTATCCTTTGTCCTTACCTCTTGAACCTTTCAAATATTTCCGTTTCCCTATCTACATCGTTTTGAAAGCTTTCGTCTTATCTGTTATCTCTTATTAGCTTCTATCATCACTACTAGTTACATATTTATTTAATAGCTTGATCACCCCAGAAATACCGAAATTCACTTGGGAACCAGGCGAATTTGATTTCGTGTCTAAAGTGATCAAATCTTTTATCCTTTCCTTTTCAAGGTTGGTGAGATATTGCTTTTCTAAAATATTTCTGCTTTTTGTATATATTTGTAAATGTAAAAAGAATCTTAAAAAACAGTGAGTCATCAATGATACCGTTAACGTTTACGAAAAAATTATAATACCAATACTCCCTCTTGTCAAGCCTCAGCAAATTTAATACCTGATAACGAAGCAACCAGTCAAACGTGAGTTTAGATTATTGTTTTTTAAAACCAAACAGCCTTGGGTCATCAGGCTGTTTGGTTTGCTCATTAATCTATTAAAATTCTATTTCTTTCCCAAGTTTGGAAGATTTGTAAGCGGACGTTAAAATCTTTATCATTGTTATACCATGATATGGGGTTACTTGTGGTTCTTCTTTTCGAAGTATACAATTCACAAAATGCCTTATTTGATTTTCATGACCATTTACCCATTTTTCTTCTTTTATCCTTGGGGTTAAGTCATAAGAATACCCATGAGATTCTCCATAAATTTTTATGGAGACTCCATCGGAATTCATATGATACGACAGCCCCGCCTTTGTGCCAAGTAATTCAAGAAAGAAATTCTCTTTATCTATATTTGATGCCCAACTGAACTCAAATTGCAAGGACATGGAATTTTTGAAACGCATGAATCCAATTGCGAGATCTTCAACATCAAAGGTCTTATCTTTTATCGATTCGAAATCGGTCCAACCAAAATCACTCACCTGAGAATTTTTGCCTATTTTCAAATATGTTGAAGCACTTATGCTTTTCGGTTCTGGAAAACCTGTTATCCACATTGTAAGATCAAGTATATGAACTCCAAGATCTATGAGCGGCCCCCCACCAGCAAGTTTTTTATCGGTAAACCATTCTCCCCACCATGGCACTCCCCTTCTTCTTATGTATCCACATTTTGCAACGTAAACTTCTCCAAGTTCTCCAGAGTCAACGAGCTCTTTCACATACTTGGAAATCTTTCTAAATCTGTTGTTTCTTATGGCCATGAGCAGTTTTTTGTTTTTCCTCGCGGCATCGTACATTTTTTCAGCTTCTTCAACACTTATTGCATCGGGTTTTTCACAGAGAACATTCTTACCAGAATTAAGTGCATCTACCGCTATTATCGAATGGTAATAGTTAGGTGTACAGATGTCGATTATATCGATCTTTTCATTCAACATTTCTTTGTAATCAGTAAAATATTTTGCAGAAAACTCTTTCGCAGCTTTCTTTGCTCTTTCTTCTTTGATATCACAAAAGGCTGCAAGTTTTATCAAGCCTTCTTCCTGCAACTTTCTCCAAGCTGGAATATGTGCACTAGTTGCTATTCCACCGACTCCTACGATACCAACTTTGAGTTTCCGCATTGTAGAATCCCTCCCAATAAGAATTATGTAGAAGAACTTAACCTTGTTGAGCTTCGATGAGTTCTGTTAGACTGTTTTCAACCAATTCAATTTCTGTTTCCAATTCTATTCCGTAATTTTCATGGACTCGTTGCTTTATCAAATTTATCAAAAAAATAACATCCTCTGCCCTCGCATCTCCAATATTCACAATAAAGCCACCGTGTTTATCAGAAATCATTGCGTCACCATGTCTTAAGCCCTTCAATCCGAGATCTTCTACAAGTTTTCCAACATAAATATCATTCGCAGGTCTTCTAAAAACACTACCTGCACTTGGATAGTTCAGAGGTTGTTTTGCTATCCTAAGTTTCATATAGTTTCTCATTTTCTCTCTTATGATCTCAACTTGTGAGTATTTCAGTTTAAATAAAGCAGAAACAACCCAAAGATTTTTTTCTGCTATCAGTGATTTTCTATACCCGAAGTTCAGTTCCTCTTTGAACATCCAAAAACGTTTCTGGCCATCGAAGATTTCTACCTTCTCTACTATATCACTAATTTCACGTCCAAATGCCCCAGAATTCATTCTCAAAGCTCCACCAATAGTTCCTGGAATTCCAAAAAATTCTTCCATACCACTGAGTGAACGTTTCATAGCTTCAACAGCGAGCTTAGTTATCGATACACCCGTTTCTGCGGAAACCTCATTCCCATTGAACTTAAAATTGTTTAACTGCTCGGTTGATATTACTATCCCCTTAAATCCGTTATCAGAGAATAGAACGTTGGATCCCTTTCCAAGGATAAAAAACGGTATTTTACGCTTTTTAAGTTCCTTGATACACAAGCAAAATGTTTCCAAATCAGGTGGTATGACAAAAAAATCTGCATGTCCACCTATTCTAAATGTTGTATGTGAACTCATGGGTTCATTTTCGAATACTTCACATCCAGCAAGCATGAAGCTCTTTATCATATCTTTCATCTTGGTTCATCTCCTAAGATAGCCATATTTTTTTCCTTGAAATGTGTCCCTCTTTTCCATTTCTTCTTCTATAATTCTAACAATATCCTGTTTTTTCATATTCCAGTTACCGAATATTGTGCCTTTTTTTGGAGGATCGGCAACCAATCTGTGGATAATAATGTTAGGATCTAAATATTCAATGAAAGTTATCACACGATCTACGTACTCATCTATAGAACATATACTCACTTCACCGTTTAAGAACATCTTAGCCAATTCAGTATTTTGTACCACATAAAGAGAATGAAGCTTAACGCCATCCACATTCAAAGCACTTAAAATTTTAGCGGTTTCAACGACATCTTCTATATCGTCCCAAGGCAGATTTACAATGACGTGTGCGACAACATCAAAATTTCTCTTTTTCAATCTATTAACGGCGTCAACAAATTCGGCCAATGTATGCCCTCTGTTTAAAATCTTCAAGGTTTTATAGTTAACCGTTTGAAGTCCTACTTCAACTGTTAGATTGACCTTCTTCTTAAATTTCTCTAATACATCCAAGACTTCCTCTTGAAGTAAGTCGGGTCTAGTTGAAACATCCAACCCAACTATTCGTGGATCTATTAATGCACTCTCATATATTTTTTCAAGTTTTTCCGGTGACGCGTAGGTGTTGGAAAAAGCCTGAAAATATGCTATAAACTTCTTGGCTTTAAATCTTTTTTCAGCTCTTTCAATCATTTTAATAACCTGTTCTTGAATTGGAACATTCGATCCCAAAGTTGCAAACCCACTTCCAGTTGGATCACAGAAAATGCAACCACCTTTTGAGATTTTTCCGTCTCTGTTGGGGCAAGTAAAACCCGCCGATAAAGGAAGCTTATGAACTCGTGCATGGTATTTCTCTTTGAGATATTTGCTGAGTTTCTTGTATCTATCCATTTTTATTTTATTCGCCTTATAAACCTCCTTTTTACTCCTTCGCCCAGGTAATTGGTCAAAAACTTCTCATCAAGCTTTTTTGAGAAATCTTCAGCGGATTTTAAGTCCGTGAAAACTCCAAGTACCAGTGCATGAAGTGTTGTATTTTTCTGTGCAAATCTGAAAACATAATCAATTGCTGGGTATCCCTTGCTCCTTAAATATTTCACATACGATTTCACCGCTTCACTACTTGGATGGGCCAAAAGTTGAATGGCATACCAATTGTCATAGAATTTTATATTCATATCATCTGGGATTTTGGTTATGGGATTTATGCCACCTCTACCAATTAAAGCCAAGGAAAATCCCGTTGAATTTTTGGTTAAGAAGTAAGGTAAATTGGTATCAACGATCAATCTAAAAACTGTATCGGTTGAGTCCGTTATCACTATGAACCTTTCTCCTTCTTTTATGAAATCAGTTGAACCTTTGAAATATTTTTCAAAATCGAATTTTGCTTCCTCAACCACTTGAATTTTCGTTTCAGTTGAAGTTTCAGTATTCAATTCGATTGGGGATATATTGACTTTTGTTGAAATATCCGTTTCAGGTTTTGGATACGGTATAACAGGACTCGAATAAAAAGTTACTAAGGAGGCTTGGGTAGATAGCTCTTCAACTTTTGCTTCAAGTTCTTGGACTAAACTCGAATATCGTTCGATATTTGAATGTAGCATAAAAATATAGCTTGCCAGAACCACACAAGCTACAAACAATACTATTATGAGCACCCCTATAAAACGCGCTTCTTTCTCAGAAAGTTCTATTTTTCCTCGTTTTCCCTTTTTACTGGGCACGATTTTCCTCCTGGCTTTGATTGGCTAAGAATGAAGTCCCTCAAAGAACAGATGTTTAACTGTTTCAATGATTGATTCAGCTGATATTGGTATTTCTATCGTTTGACCAAATTTAATCAAAATTGGAATCTTAAAAGTGGAAGAATTGGTAATTTCATCACTGTAATTGAGAATTTGATACAGTGATTGGATATCTATAGGTAACTTTTCAAGCTTCAGGATTGAAGTAATCACTTTTTTTATTCTTTTGTAGATACTTTCATCTAAAAAGCCATAATTCACAGCAATATTGGACTCTATTATGATCCCGAGTCCAAGAGCTTTTGAATATCTTATCATTAAATTGGACGCTGTTTGAATAACTTCTGCTATTTTTTCACCGACAAAAATATCTTTTCTAGATTTTATCCTGAGCCAAAGGTTCTGAATCAGAAGTTCTTTTAAAAGATCGTCAGACCAATTTGTTATCCCCATAGATAATGTGTTTTCAACGAAATGGTAGAAACTGGCCTCACAGGTTAAACCCGTTGATAAAGCCAACAGACAATCCTGAGTCAAAGAATAAGCATCTTGAGTACGAATGAAACTGGGATCCAATACTGTTATGCTCGGTGAACCTCTAACTGATAAGAAGTCTTTCTTTCTGTCAAAATTTATTAAAAATCTACCTCTTATGAAAGGTGATAACATCGAAGAGAGCGTGGTAGGAACGAACAAAAGTGGAATATTTCCCGAGACCGTTTTTGTAGTGAATCCAACGAGATCCAATAATGATCCTCCTCCAACACCAATTACAACAGTATTGGGAATAATGTTCTGGTAGAAATAAGAATAAAGCTCATAAACTTTATCTAGAGACTTCGCTTTTTCATTTATATAAACTGGTAAGATTGCAAATCGATCGTTGGATATCTTATCAGCATGATAAAGTTTTATCTTTGAATCCAAAATAAAAAGGGAATTAAAATCACTAAAAAAAACATCTGCGATCTTTGATAAACGATCGATCTTGAACATGTAAATTTCAGTTGAAAGGTCTTTACCTGTATTTACACTACCTATGTAATCATGTTGTGAATCGTTCATATTTTCCCTCTCTAAAATGAAATTTCTGAATTTGCAAATATTTTCAAAAGTTCAACGGTATTCAAAACATCTTTGTAATCAACCATTTCATTAGGTGAATGGACATATCTTGTTACTATAGATACAGTAGCAGAAGGTACTCCAGCTTTTAATCTCTGATACGCACCAGCATCTGTACCACCAAAAGGTAGAATTTCCAATTGATATGGAATTCCCTCTTTTTCAGCTAAATTTTCAAGAAATTCCAAGATTTTCCTATCACTTATGGAATATCCATCCATTATTTTCAAAGCTGGCCCATTACCAAGTTTCATGGGAATTCTTTTCATTGCCTTTGGAGTATCGCCGTGTGCAGTTACGTCAATTGCTATAGCGACATCAGGTTCTATATCATAGCCAGCGACCGTAGCGCCCACGAGTCCCAACTCTTCTTGAACAGCAAAAACACAGTAGATACTATTTAATGGTTCTTTCATTTCCTTCAGTAATTGGATCATCACCGCACATCCTATTCTATCATCCATAGCTTTTGAAACCAATCTGTCGCCAAGATCTTGAAATTTGGCATCATAGGTACCAAATGAACCTATTTTAACTTTGTTCGTGGCTTCTTCTTTGTTTTTGGCTCCTACATCCACGAATAAAACATCGAATCCTAGGTTCTTCAGATTTTCCTTTGCGCTTTTTAGGCTTTCTCCTTCGATTCCAACAACACCTGTAATCCCAGAAAAGTTTATTCTTGAGCCGACTAATGTGTAAGGATTTACTCCACCTACTGCTTCTATTCTCAGAAAGCCGTTTTCATCTACATTGGTAACCACAACACCTATTTCATCCATATGGGCATCGAATAATATCTTTTTTTCACTCTTACCTTCCTTCCAAACTATCAAATTTCCCAGTTTATCCCTTCTATAACCATCGAAATTTCCATCCAAAACCTCCAAAATTTTCTCAGCTATGGAATCCTCTCTACCACTTGGGGCTGAAATTTCTGTGAGTATTTTTATAATATCTTTCACGAAAGAATCACCTCTCCTTCTTCAAGTAAAACTTTTAGTAATTTTAGAGTAATGTGATAATCATCTTTGAACATTACAGAACTTGGACCATGAATATATCTACAAGGTATAGAAATAACTCCAGCAGGTATTCCGGATAATCTCTTTGCAATGCTTAAAGCATCTGTTCCGCCTGCTGTTCTACGCTTGTATTGGTATTTCACATTTTTCCTTTCTGCGGTGTTTATGATCCAGTCGTAAACTTTTTTATTTACAACGTATCCTCTATGCATAAAAGTTATCGCTGGCCCATCACCTATGTGAGTAGCCCATCTGTATTCTTCAAGTTCTGGATTATCACCAGCTGTCGTCGTTTCAAGTACAATTGCCACATCAGGTTTTATTTCCTCTGCTGCGATACCACTTCCTCTTAAACCAACTTCTTCTTGAACCACAAAGGCAAAATAAACATCAAAAGGTAAAGCGAGGTTCTCAAATATCAGATCCATCATCAAAGAACAACCGCCTCTATCATCGAAAGCTTTGCCGATTAGGTGTGAATCGTATTCTTCAAATGGTACATCAAAAACAGCGTAATCTCCAACATTCACTAACTTCTCTGCCTCGGATTTTTTACCCATCCCTATATCTACACTAAGATTCTGATACTTTGGAACATCCGTTTTATTCTCCTGAAGATGAATGGCTTTAAAACCGATAACACCTAAAATATTTTTATCCCCTATTCTTAGTCTTTTACCAGGTAATAACCTTGGATCCACACCACCAATCGGTTGAATGGATAATTTACCATCTTCGTTTATTTTAGTTACCATGAATCCCACTTCATCCATATGTGCGAAAAAGGCAAATTTTCCTTTGGTGGATGAAAATTTAGATTTCTTCAATGCTATTAGATTACCAATTTTATCTTCATAGAGCTCATCAACTTTATCTTTTATAGTTTTCTTTATGAATTCCCTGACTCGTTTTTCGTCTCCAGAAACTCCTGATATTGGTGAAAGTTCGTTTAGGAACAATTTTTATCCCTCCAAATTAAGACTAATTATATATGATGTTAAAAGTCTAACAGTTTCTTTTAAGTCTTTCAAAGAAACGATTTCTACAGGTGTGTGCATATATTTCAAAGGAATGGATACCAACCCTGTTTTTATACCTTTTTTCACCAACTGAAGGTTATCCGCATCGGTACCACTTCTTCCAGGTAAAGGTTCCAGCTGGTAGGCAATGTTGTTATCCAATGCAATTTTTTTCAGGTCGCTGAATATTTCTTTGTCAACCGTTGGTCCAAATCCCAAAGCAGGACCATATCCAAGTTTTATATCAGGCGCGGTAGGATCTTTAACATCTGCGTGTGTAACATCCAAGATTATCGCAACATCGGGTTCTATAGCATAACCTCCAGTCGTTGCACCTATACCGCTGGTCTCTTCCTTAACAGAAAAGAGTGCATAAACATCTACTTCATGTTTTATTTTTGATAATGATTTGAATACCTCAAAAATAACAGCACAGCTACTCCTGTTATCCAAAGCTTTACCGGTTATCAGACCATCACCGAACTCAGAAGTTGGAACATCAAAAACAGCCATATCACCTATTTTTGGTTTTTCCACGTTCATGCTCACATCAACGAACAACTCATCGTATTCTATCGCTTTATTCCTTTCTGTACTTTTTTGTAAGTGTGGAGCAAGCATTCCCACAACTCCCCTGTATATCTTACCGTCTCTTCCAAAAATTCTTAATCTTTGACCGGGAAGTATCTTGAAGTCCACACCACCTACCATATGTATTCTAATGTAATCTTGACTTACGATCTTCGATACCACCAAGCCTATTTCATCAACATGTGCTTCTAAGAGTAATTTACCTTTTCCATTTCCTCTTTTTATAGCAATCAGATTTCCAGATTTATCAATCTTAACAGAATCTGAATATTTGCTTATGTTTTTCTTTATCAATTCTACAACCCTTTGTTCATAGCCCCCTGGACCAAATTCATTTGCTACGAGTTTCAAGAACTCTTCTAATTTCATATTTGTTCCTCCTTTTTCAAGTCTCGAGAATATCTTCGAATTTTATTTGAGAGTAATTTTCTATGACTATTCTACCATTTCTAACATGTGCTACACATGGATAATCTCTTGCTCGTTTTTCTCTAAGGACGTATTGTCCTATTTTCAAGTTGGTTGGATTCAATTCTATAGAAGCAACTAAGGCTTTATCGCCCATTATTTTCCCTGCTGTTACATTCCCTCTTATGGTTCCAAAGACTATTAGATGTCCTCCTACTATCAATTCTGCACCAAAACTGACGTTTCCAAATATGATAACATTTCCATTGAATTCAAATCTTTGACCCGACCTTATGTTTTTTTTTAAAAATATGGTGGGTTCTTTTCGCAAGAATGATAACAGTTCTCTTTTTTCGTCCTTGAGTTGTATCACTGGTTTTCCAA
>DQYP01000278.1 GCA_011043375.1 Thermotogaceae bacterium
AATTGGGATTATGTTAAGGGGTTCTACTGTTCCCTATGGTGATCGTGTTATTCTCGGTGATGGTGGAATAACTGAACTTTTAGTCAAGGAAGCTCAATTAGAAAAAGCCAGGGAAATATTAAAAGAATTAAAGGAAAGTGGGAAAATCGAAGAAAATTTCAAAGATAAGGGGGGAAACAATGGCGAAAGTGAAGAGTGAATTAAAAAAAACCCCACTTTTCGAAGAACATCTAAGGTTAAACGCGAAGATTGTGGATTTTGCAGGTTGGGCTATGCCGCTTCAGTATTCGAGCATAATTGAAGAAGTAAAAGTAGTTAGAAATGGTATAGGGATATTTGATGTGAGTCATATGGGAGAGTTTTGGGTTAAAGGTGTAGACACGGAGAAGTTCATTGATAGGGTTATAACCAATTCTTTTTCAGCCTTGAAAAATGGTGAAATATGTTACAGTACCATGTGCAACGAAAATGGTGGAATAATGGATGATCTTCTCGTATACAAATTTTCAAGTCAAAAAGCTATGATAGTTGTAAACGCCTCCAATATATCGAAAGATTTCGATTGGCTCAAGAAACAATCTGAAGGATTCAAAGTGGATATATTCGATGCTACAAACGAAACAGCCTTAATAGCTGTTCAAGGTCCAAAGGTTGAAGAAATCCTTCAAGATATTGCTCAAGTTGTTTTGAAAGATATAAACTATTATTGTTTCACAGAGGGACGTATAAGTGGTATCAAAGTATTGGTATCACGAACAGGATACACGGGTGAGGATGGCTTTGAAATGTATGTATCTTCTGATGCTTCTATCCCACTTTGGAGAAAAATCATTGAAGTTGGAAAAAGCGGTGGGATAAAACCGTGTGGTCTTGGTGCTCGTGATATATTGAGACTTGAGTCGGCTTACATGCTCTATGGTAACGACATAGATGAGAACACTACCCCATTGGAAGCACCTCTATCGTGGACTGTGAAATTTGGAAAGAATGATTTCATTGGTAAGGAAGCCCTTTTGAAACAAAAAGAGCAAGGGGTAGGAAAAGTTTTAAGAGGATTCGTGATTCAGGGAAAGTCCATCGCAAGGCACGGTGATAAAATATACAAAGGTGATGAGGAAGTCGGTTACATAACAAGTGGTACGAAATCACCAACCTTGGAAAAATCCATAGCTCTCGGTTATGTAAAAAAAGATGTGGCTAAATTAGGAGAAGAATTAGTTGTAAAAAGTAGGAACAAAGAATTAAAGGCAACGATAGTCAAGTTGCCGTTCTATAGAGGTTCAGTTAAGTCAAAAGTAAAACCTAAGAAGTGAAAAATCAATTGGATTCATTCAAAAATACTGGTGGGAGGATTTTAAGACTCTTCCCGCCATTTTTTTTGCCTCTTATCAATACCAGTTCTGCATTCTTGCATTTTGACCCGTGAACTATACAAATCTCTTTGGGTTGAAGTTTAAAAGATGAAAGCAACTCAAGGATTTCCATTAAGTATCTGGGAGAAATGATACAAACAAAATCACCTTTGTTTCTTAATAAAAAGGTTGTCGCTTTTAGAAAATCGTTGAATAGACCCCATGAAGCTCTTCTCACAATTTCGCGTAATTTTTTCTCATTTTTCCTATTTTCAAAGTGATGAGGTGGATTAAAAACCACCATATCGAATTTTTCTCTCAAATTTCTATAGTTAACGATGTTTGAAACATCTTCATTCACGAAATCAACAAGTTTTTCTATATTATTGCTTTTAGCATTCTTCTTTGCACATTCTACAAAAGATCTTTCTATATCAACACCAAGAACTTTTACACCATACAGTTTCGCCAATCCTATGGAAACACTACCAATTCCACAACCAAGTTCTGCTACTTTCTCACATGTCATATTTGGTTTTGAAAACCACAGTAGCAATGAAGTAGCATGAGTCGGTTTTGACTCATGCGAACAGAATTCAAGATTCAACGATCTCAAAATATCATCAGTAAAGCCCCTCAAAATTCCACCTCTTTTGAGTATTCTAATTATTTCAATAGCAAAATGCTATAATAAAAAAGAATCGAGCAATCAAATAATTGTGAGGTATTCCACGATGTATTATAAAGTGTCTAAAGATCCAATTTATTCCGAGATTTTTTTGTATCCACTTGAGATAGTAACCTGCGATACCAAGATTGTCCAGAGGCTTCGAAATCTTTCACAATTAGTTGGAGCCGGATGGGTTTATCCTGGAGCCAACCATACGAGATTTGAACATTCTCTCGGTGTCATGCATGTAGCAGGTTTATACGCCTCTAGATTATTCGATGATTCTTCGAGAACCAGAATAATAAGATTGGCCGGTCTTCTTCATGACATCGCCCACGGACCTTTCAGCCATCAATTTGATGATACCATATATAAAAGTCTTGGATTTGTTGAAGGACATGATGAGTTTCGAAAACTTCTAATACTTAAAAAATTGCCAAGTGAAATAGTTGAAAGAATAAAGAAGGTGAAAGATGAAAGGTTAATAAGCGCTTTAAAAGAAGATCTTAAGCTAACATTGGGACATTCAAATGGCGATTTGAAGAAAGATATAGAAGATTTATGTTCCAAAATTAATAAAGTCTTTGAAGGTGAAAAAGCCGGAAGTATAGATTTCAACATAGTTCAAGGACCACTCGGTGCCGATAGATTGGATTTCGTTTTAAGAGATTCGTATCACAGTGGTGTCAAAAATTATTCTACGGTTGCACTCGACAGGATTGTCAGAAACTCTTACATAAGAAAATATGGTAATGAGGATATACTGTGCTATGACATAAAGGTCATAGACGACATATATTCTTTTTTGTTTGGTCGTTTCATGATGTACAAAAATGTTTATTTTCATAAAACATCGAGGGCCGTTGATTTAATGATTCAGGAACTTCTCAGGTTGGTGGACGAGCCCCTTAACTTGAAAAAATTGGTGTTAGATTTCAACAGTTTTGAAGAGTTGACTGATGGATATATCGTGAATACGATTATAAACGAATTCAATAAAATAATCGATGAAAAAGCAAAAGATGCAGGTGTTGAAGTTGAAAGTGTTAAGAAAAAAATCTTGTGTGAGGAACCCAATGACTTGAATTTGACAAAGAAAGAAATATCAATAATCAAAGCCTATAAATTATTAGACAAAATATCAAAAAGAGATCTTTGGAAAATGATCTTAGAACTCCCGTTCACAATAACAGGGGTAGATCCATCGACTGTGGCTGAAAGCGTCGGAGAAAATGCTATTAAAAAGATGAAAGAGAAATTGAAAGCCATACTAAAAAACTCCAAGATTGAGGAAGATGATTTGGAAGTGTTGCAACGAATATTCAAGCATTTTGAGAAATTATTCAGAATTGACACTCCATACAAGTTGACTTTGTTTCATCTTTCCGAATTTGACTCCACAAAGGTTTTCCTCTATGATAGCAAAAATGACAAAGTTTATAGATTCTCGGATTTCGAGAACAAATACCCTTCGTATCGTTTGACACTCAACAATCTAATACAATTGGTTAGGATTTATGTTACAGAAGACGTAAGAGGTATCTTTCGTAAATACTCTCTGATACCTGAAAATAGTGAAATAAATACTACTACAAGATGGTGATATGATGCTCAAAAATCCAATAATCAGAAAATTTACCCTTTTTTCAATCGACTTTTTGATCACCCTGTTTTCAGCGGTGCTCTCTCTTTTCATTCGTTTTGGTTTTGACTTTGAAAGTATAAAAGAATTTTTCTCTGTTTCATTGATCCAAGTGATTATTATGTCAGTTAGTTATATATTGAATCTCTTTTACAGTATTGTCTGGAGTTATACCAGTTTGAAAGAGCTTTTAATAGTTTTCAGAGGTACTCTGCTGGGTTATCTTGCCACTCTGGGATTCTTCTACTTTTATAGGGGGGCTGTACTTCCAAGATCGATCGGTTTTTTAACTTTTTTGTCTTCTTTAGTTCTCATAAGTGCAAGTAGGCTGTTCTTATCCTGGTATAACAACATAGATTTTAAAAGAATCAAAAATTCGGAGAAGAGAATAGCTATCTTGGGCGCAAACAATGAAGGAGTAGCCCTATTTGATGAGATAAATCGTCGCCCTGAATTAGGTAGAGTGATATGTTTTGTGGACGATGAGAAAAAAAATATAGGAAGAAAAATAAGAGGAATACCTGTAAAAGGTCCTATAAATGATTTGAAAAAAATTTTGGAGGATTATAACATAACCGAACTTATAATAGCTTTACCAAACGCCACCTCCAAATATATAAGAGATATTGTAGGTAATATACGAGATCTGAAAATACAGATAAAAGTTTTACCTGGAATATACGAACTCACAGATAATAAATTGAAAATAGTTCAACTGCGACAATTGAATGTCGAAGACATCATAGGTCGTCAAGCTGTAAAAATAAATTTCAAGGAAGTTGAAGAATATATAAAAGACAAAACAGTCCTTGTAACAGGTGCTGGAGGATCCATAGGTAGTGAAATCTGCAGGCAAGTGATCAAACTGAATCCAAGGGAGTTACTACTTCTCGGTAGAGGAGAAAACAGCATATATGAAATATATGAGGAATTGAAAGAGAATTTGCCAAAAATATCATTAAAACGATTAATCGGTGATATATCGGATCAACGAAGGATGCAAATGATATTTCAAGAGTTCAAACCTAGTATTGTTTTCCATGCAGCGGCTCATAAACATGTTGACATAATGCAAGAAAATCCAGTGGAAGCCTTTAGGGTTAATTCATTTGGTACAAAGATTTTAGCGGATCTTTCAGAAAAATTCGAAGTTGAGAGGTTTATATTTATATCAACCGATAAAGCTGTTAATCCGACTTCTATTATGGGATTATCCAAAAGATTGGGAGAAATTTATATAAAAAGTGTCGGTAAAGGAAGTAAAACTAATTTTGGGATCGTAAGATTTGGAAATGTTTTTGGGAGTCGTGGAAGCGTTCCGTTGAAATTCAAAAAACAAATAGAAGCTGGAGGTCCTATAACTATAACTGATCCAAGGATGAAAAGATTTTTCATGACAATACCTGAAGCTGTAGCATTGGTCCTACAAGCGGGGGCCTATGCTAAAAGTGGTGATCTATTTGTATTGGACATGGGAGAACAGATATCGATAGAAGCCCTTGCCCGCGAGATGATACTCCTATCGGGCCTCGTTCCAGATCAAGATATAAAGATAGTTTACACCGGTATGAGACCTGGCGAAAAATTGTATGAAGAGTTGTTTTTGAGGGAAGAAAAAGTTTTTAAAACTGCTCACCCAAAAATAATGAAAGTTGAAGGAAAGAACAGCTTCTCCAGAGAAGAGATTAGTGAGATCATATTGAAAGTACTCGAACTTGGCTATCAAAAGAAGTTAAAAGACTTGATTGAATTTCTTTCAAAATATGTACCAGATTTATCCATAAGGATCTGAATCGAGGAGGATAATTTATTGAAAGCTTACATATTTTTAAGCCTTCTGTCATTTTTTTTGACAACCTTTGTGAGTGCCATTTTGGTTAAACAAACCTCAAGTATCAAAAAATTCATCGACATCCCCAATCATCGTAAAGTACACAAAAGAAAAATAGCGAGAAATGGTGGTTTGGCCATGTTTATGGCTATTTTAGTGACATGGTTGATCTCCCTGTTGATCGGAAAAAAGTTGCTCTCATACGAATTGGCAGCCTCGATTTCCATAGTTTTTCTTATAGGGCTGGTTGATGATGCCGTTGAATTAGGGTTCAAAATAAAATTCCTTTTTCAAATTCTTGCTGCGACCATTTGCATACAAAGTGGTTTTGTTATCAAAGATATACCAATCACATTTTTTGGTGTTTGGAATAACACCGTTCTCAGGATATTTCTAACCTACCTTTGGATAATCGGTATCACCAATGCCATCAATTTAATAGATGGAATCGATGGATTAGCATCTGTGGTGGTTATGTCTTCAAGTTTACTATTGTTCTTAAAATTTAACGACCCGCTTGCGTTGATTCTCGCATCAGTTTGCATTGGCTTTTTGTTATATAATTGGAATCCAGCGAAAATATTCATGGGAGATTCTGGGAGTTATCTATTAGGTTTTCTAATATCCTTAATCACACTTAGGAATTTCACGATGGACGGGAAAACATGGATAATCGGTATGGGATTATTTTTGGGTTATCCCATACTCGATACATTCTACGCGTTTGTTAGAAGACTCTTGAAAAAGAAAAACCCATTTTCACCAGATCAAGAGCATTTTCATCACCAACTATTGGAAAAAGGTCTATCACAGAAAATAGTGCTGTTGAATCTTTCAAGCCTATCTTTACTGCTCAACTTTCTTGGTATCTTCCTCTACCAAAATAGTGTTGTAGCTTTTATCCTCTATATCTCGCTCAGTATTTTCTTCTATTTCTACGTTAGATCTCCACTCGAGATCAAGAGAAGCCTTTAGAGCCACTAACCCCACTTCTAACTGATCGTCTGTTGGTTCCCTTGTCGTGAGTTTCTGAAGTAACAATCCTGGTAAAGCGAGTACTCTTATCACTGGATTTTTAATATATTTTGCAGTGAATCTCTGAAATTCAAAAGCAAGGCCGGCTATAAGTGGAATCAATAGTATTCTGCTCAGAAATCTCTCAATGAAATTCAATCTTCCAAACACTCCCAATAAACTAAAGACTATTATTGCTGCTACCATCGTTATCATCAAAAAGCTGGTTCCACATCTCGGATGCAAAGTGGAATATTTTCTTGCGTTTTCAACAGTTAAATCTTCTCCTGCTTCATAGGTGTAAACGCTCTTGTGTTCGGCTCCGTGATACTGAAATACTCTCTTTATGTCGGGGATAAAACCTATTATCCAAACGTAAAGCAATAAAACAATCGTTCTGATTATACCTTCTGTTAATGAGAACAGAAACTCATTATTCCTTATAAATGAAAATATACTCGCCAAAAGTAAAGGTAAAATAGAAAACAAAAGTATTCCAAACCCAAACGCTAAGAGTATACTGAGTATTATATCCTTTTTTGAAAGTTTTACATCTTCGCCAGCAACTTGAGCGGAAAAACCAAGTACATTAATCCCAACAAACAAAGCTTCCCAAAGGACCAAAACTCCTCTTATTATCGGGATCTTACGCCATTTGCTTGTGGATGCAATCGCAGATGGATAATCTCTAACAACAATTTCACCTGTTTTCTTCCTAACAGCAACTGATACCTTCTTTCCCTTCATCATTACACCTTCGATGACTGCTTGACCACCGACCAACAATTTATTTTCTTTCAACTTTCATCACCTCATTTAGTACCTTCTCAGCATTATCGTCTAATAAGACGAATTGGTAAAATTTATAAGCCATAACATCATTTGGGGAACTTTTACTGAAAAAATATTTGTTTACTTTTTTCCGAAATAAATCTTTTTCTTCTCGATTCATGGAAGCTATTATTTTAATCACTTCTAATAAATTTTCATCCTCTAAACAAGCGTTTACTATCTCCTTTATATTTTCTTCCATGAAATCTCTCCTCGAACCAAACTTATCTTAAATCATTATAACATCATTGAAAAAAATTGTGTAATTGATCTTCAGTGATGATAAAATCAGTTTAGAAAAAGTTTGGAGGAATTTCTCGTGAAACATATAAGTTATCACAAAATAATCAAAAGTTTGAAGAGGGAATTATTGAAAGCTAATGTTAATTTAAATCATGAAGTGTTAGAGATACTCAAAAAATATTCCTCAAACGAAATAGTTAAATTCTTAGTTGACAACGCTGAAATATCTTTGAAAAGTAAATTACCACTTTGTCAAGATACTGGGATAATAGAGTTTTTCGTAGAATTAGGAAATGAAGTAAGATTGGAAAAAGATATAACTTCTATTCTGAATAAGGCTGTGGCGCAAGCATACAAAGAATATTACTTTAGGTACTCTGTGGTTTCTGACCCACTCTTTGAAAGAAAGAACACCTTCTCTAACATTCCTTGCATAATCAATCTTGATCACATTCCTGGAGATAAATTGAAGATCGAGTTCCTCGTAAAAGGAGGAGGTAGCGAGAACTTAACAGCTTTGAAGATGTTTGAACCATCTGCGTCCATTGATGAAATAAAAGAATTCATAATTGAACATATAAAGTTAAACGGTGGAAAAGCCTGTCCACCTTTACATATAGGAATTGGAATAGGTGGTACAGCTGAGAAGGCCGCATTCCTTTCAAAAAAAGCTTTATTAAAATCTTTCAAAATGAGAAACAGTAATGCCTTGTACAAAAATTTAGAAGAAGAACTTTTGAAGAAACTAAATGAGCTGAAAATAGGATTTCAAGGTTTAGGCATAGGTCCTACAGTTTTGTCAGTTAACATTGAATATTTCCCAACCCATATAGCCACATTACCCGTTGCTGTTTCGGTAAACTGTTACTTGTGCCGAAAAGGAGTGATAGAACTTTGAAATACATTTGCAACAACATAGACGATGTCGTGCAGATAATTGATTTAATCCAACCTATGGATATGGTCGTTTTCAATGGAGAACTCTTGGTGATGAGGGATGCTGCTCAAAAAAGATTAATTCAAATTTTCAATTCAAATAAGAAATTACCGGTTAGCCTAAAAAATAAGATTGTTTTTTATGCTGGCCCTTCTAGAACCCCTCCGAACTTTGTTATAGGTTCAATAGGTCCTACTACAAGTGCGAGAATGGACAAGTATCTAGATTTTTTGTATTCAAATGGAGTTATTGCAACAGTAGGGAAAGGCCCAAGAACTAAAAAAGCGATTGAATTAACTAAAAAATATAAAAAAACATATTTCATCACCTTGAGTGGCGCTGCTGCTCTACTTTCAAAAATGATAATCGATTATGAAGT